>JAISQG010000135.1 GCA_031274335.1 Gracilibacteraceae bacterium | reverse complement strand
CGGCCGTCATGCTCCAGCGCCAGCAGGCCGCGGCCATCATTGACGCGCGCAAAATGATTGTGGACGGCGCCGTCGGCATGGTGGAGATGGCGCTGGCCAAATTGAGCGAAAACAGCATTGTTGAGCTGGACGAGGAACGCAAAGCCGCAATGGTCAGCAATCTGCTCGTCGTCCTTTGCGGCAACAAAGATGCGCAGCCGGTTGTGAACAGCGGCTCGCTCTATTGAGCGGGACCGGCTGAGTTAGGCTGGGAAACATCATGGAACCTGCCGGAGAAAAAGGGAAAAAACAAGTGCCGCTCCGCTTGTCAGCGGAATTGTACCGGGAACTGGCGGTTTGGGCGGAAGATGAATTTCGCTCCGTGAACGGCCAAATCGAGTATCTGCTGCGCGAATGTGTCCGGCGGAGAAAAAAAGAACGGCCGAACGAATAATTTTTCAAAAACAGGCAAAAAATCATGAATTTGTCCGTTTTGTGACTTTCGTGTGACCAGTCTGTGGCATAATAGAGTAGAGGGCGGCGAACAGGCTGCCCGGCCCGGAACGGGCGGAGTCTATGTTAGCACACTTTGATAGACTGTCTTTTTTTAACGGCGCGAGGTCTCCGTCAGGAACAAGCGCCGTCATTTTTTTGCTTTTTTTCCTGTTTTCACCTCCATTCCGGCCGTTTTCACGAGATTTACACTGAGTTTTATACGCTCCCTGAGAATACATCAAAGTGTAGCTTGGTAGATTTTCAGGCGCTTGAAAAGCGTGGCGCGGCAGATGCCGCAGCGGGCAGCCATTTCTTCCGCGGTGAATTCCCCGGCGCGCCAGCGGCGGCGGAGATCGTCAAAGTCCTCCGGCAAGGGTTTCTCCCGCCGCCCGAAACGTACGCCCCGCGCTCTGGCCGCCGCTATGCCCTCGGCCTGACGCTGATGGATGAATTCCCGTTCGGTCTGGGCCACATAGGACAGCAGGCCGAGAACGATGTCGGCAATGAGCGTGCCGATGAGATCCTTGCCCTGCCGGGTGTCGAGGATGGGCATGTCGAGGATCAGGATGTCGGCGCCGAGCTCTTTCGTGATCCGCCGCCACCACTCGATGATTTCGGCATAATTGCGGCCCAGCCGGTCGATGGATTTGACCACCAGCAAGTCGCCGGGGCGAAGCCGCTCCGTCAGGGCCCGCCAGGCGGGGCGGTCAAAATCCTTGCCGGAGCGTTTGTCCACATAGATATTCCTTTTGGGAACGCGCTGCCCGCCCAGCGCCAGAAGCTGCCTGTCCTCGCGCTGGTCTTTGCCGGACACTCTCGCGTAACCGTATATTTTCACGGCTGTTCCTCCTAAATGTTAATTCGATGCAAGGGGGTTATAATGTTTAAGCGTAAGATTTCACAAAAAGCGCTGGCGGTTCTGATGTCCGCCGCGCTGCTGCTGCCGCTGTCGGCATTTTCGGCGGAAGTTTACGATTCGGGAGAGATTACGGCGTTCAAGGCGCTGCCCGAAGCGGCGGCCTTTCAAACCGTTCCTTTGGGTACGGAGGTCTCGGCGCTGACATTGCCGGACGCTTTGGACGCGACGGCGAATGTGGTCGCGGAGGCGGAACCGCCCGCGGAGGGCGAGGAGGAACCGGGGGAGGATCCGAAAATCATCAGCGCGGACGTAAGCGTGACGGTGCTGGCATGGCTTTCCGAGCCGGCATACGACCCGGACACGGCTGGCGAGTACATTTTCGCGCCCGTTCTGAGCGACGGCTGGACGCTGGCGGAGGGCGCGGAGCTTCCCGTAATCACCGTAACGGCGGAGACCGCGCCGGCCCCCTACGGAACAGTCGTCAGAGAGTTTGACCTGTGGCAGGATGTTCGGGTTGTGCCCGCGGGCACCAGTCTTGAGGCCGTAAAGAGTCAATATCTGCCCGGTGTTCAATGGTATACCGTTGACGGCGACGGAGAGGGCGGGGTTGTATGGCAATCCGCGCCGATTACCGCCTGGAGCTGCGAGCCAGCATACGACCCTGCATCGGAGGGGGTTCTGCACGTTTTCACGCCCGAGTTTCAGCTGCCGGGGGGCTATATGGTCGCGGAAGGCGTGACATACCCCGCGTATGGGGTAACGCACCCGCTCGAAAACGGGGCGCTGCTCTATACGCTGAACAGCGACGGCCCGAACACCGTCACGATAACCGAATGTAAGGAGGACGAGGATGTGACTGATGAGACGGTGGCACAGGCGTTCGCCAGTATAAATGGGGCGGGCTATACCGTCACGCGCATTGGCTACAGGGCGTTCTCAGGTTTTTATAACGAGAAGCCTGATCTGAAAAACATCATTCTGCCGGACAGCGTGACTGTTATTGAGGAAAACGCTTTTGATCACCTTTACGCCCTGGAAACAATCGCCTTGCCGGACGGGCTGGCGGAAATCGGCGGCAGCGCTTTTGAAAACTGTTCCAGTCTCACAGCCCTTGCCATCCCAAGCAGCGTCACGGTCATCAGCAACGGGGCGTTTGCCTGGAGCGGCGTCCAGACGATAGACTTTGCGCCCGATTCGCCTATAACCGTCATAGGGCCGTTTTTTTTCAACGGCTGTCAGTTTCTGGAGAGCGTCAGGTTGCCTGATGGCCTGATAGCGATAAAGCAGAACTCTTTCAGCGGATGCGGCATTGTCTCCATTGAAATTCCCGCCGCGGTGACAGAAATTGAGAATGGCGCTTTTTCAGCCTGTTCCAGGCTCGTGAGCGTAACGTTTGCCGCGGGTTCCAAGCTGCCCAGCATCAGCAGCCCGGACAGCGATGATTTTAAGTTGGGCGCGTTCGGCGGCTGCGAGTCGCTGACCAGCATTACCATACCGGCCAGCGTGGAAATAATCGATGAACACGCTTTCGTCAATTGCTACAGTCTTGAATCAGTGCTGTTTGAGGATGGGTCAAATCTGCAAATCATAGGCGGTTCCGCGTTTCAAAACTGCGCGGCGCTGGAGAGCATTGCCATCCCCCAGGGAGTAACGGAAATCGGTGACCATGCCTTCAGCGGTTGCGCAAGCCTTGAAGATGTCCGCATCAGCGAGGAGGCCGCGCTGGACATAATCGGCCTGAGTGCCTTTTCCGGCTGCGACAGCCTGGAGGCGGTTTTCATTCCGCCCAGCGTTTCAGACATCGGCGACAACGCTTTCAACCACACGACCGGAGAACAAACCCAGGATTACGCGGTCATCCTCGGATTTTACGATTCTTACGCCATTTGGTGGGCAGGCTACAACTCCAACCCTTTTGACATCGTTCCGAGCGAGGGCGCCATGCGGGCCAACCCGCCGGACTATATGTACAAGTATATTCCTTACGAGTTTGTGGCCAAAACCCGCGTGCCCAATAACGAAGGTCTGCGCTTCTGGCTGGAGGACGGGCAGGGTCATCCCCTCAGCCTGCCGGAGGGAATGTACCTTTACGACGGCGTCACACCGCCGGATCCCAGCACCACGGCGGGCGTGCCTCCGGCGGCCACCCTGCTGCCCGGCACGATTTACGGCTCGCCGCTGGACTACGCGGCGTTTGCAAATGGCGTAACCTTCACCATGTGCGCGGAACCAACCGGCTTGGGGCAAGGTCTGTTTTCCGCGAAAGTCGTATTTACCATAACGCTGGCGCCCACGCCGGACAACGCTTTTTTGGAAGCGAACATTAACGCCTATCCCTTTTCCGCCGACCCGGTTCACGGCGGCGACGGGCATATCGGCGTGTACAATCCGGTCAGCGGCCAGTATGAGATTACAGGGTATTATGATGAAGTCGGAAATCTCATCATGCATAACGATGGACCGTTTCCGCTGTTCGACAGCTTTTGGATCGACGGTGTGAAAAAAACGATCATCACCCATTACAACGCCGAGGACGGCAGCACACGCGTGACTGTTCTGGCGCAAACCTTACAGGATCTGGACAACGGAGAGCATACCGCGGCGGCGGCGTTCCGGCGGGAATCTGTCAGCGAGGATGAAAATCTTTCGGCATACGCCGCGTGGAACGGAAGCGGACTTGACCCGAATCTGGATGTTGTGGCACAGAATTTTGTGGTGAATCTGCAAGGGCGTCCGGCCGACCCGGCAAATCCGGCCGACCCGGCGAATCCGGCCAACCCGGCGAATCCGGCCGACCCGGCAAATCCGGCCGACCCGGCAAATCCGGCCGACCCGGCAAATCCGGCCGACCCGGCGAATCCGGCCGATCCGGCAAATCCGGCCGACCCGGCAAATCCGGCCGACCCGGCAAATCCGGCTGACCCGGCTAATCCGGCCGACCCGGCAAATCCGGCCGACCCGGAGAATCCGGCTGACCCGGCGAATCCGGCTGACACCGGCGGCGGCAGCACAGGCGGTAGCGGCAACACAAGCGGCAACGGCGGCACAGGTGGCAACGGCGGCACAGGCGGCAATGCGGGCGGCACGGGCGGCAACGCGGGTGGCACGGGCGGCAATGCGGGCGGCGGCGACAGCAATGCGGGCGGCGACAGCACAGGCGGCGGCGATGCGATCGAGGCCGGCCCCGGCAATGAAACAGCCGAAGCCGCCGGAACGGCGGGCACAGGAACCGGCGCGGTGAGCGGGCTGCCGACAGACCCGGACGGCGTACTCTATTTTGAGTGGGACGGAAGCACCCCGCTGGAGGTGCGCATAGACATCCCCTGGAAGAATACACAGGCCTGGCCTTTGACGGCGCGGCGTGGACGCAGGGCGCGGATTATGCCGTCCGTTCCGGCAGCACCATCCTGACCATCAGCGCGGCGCGCCTGAAATCCTGCAGCGCGGGGTTGCACACCCTGAGCGCGCGGTTTGCCGTCGAAACGGTGGACATCACCTTTGAATTGAGGAAACCCTTGGCGGCTGCGGCTCAGGATACCACCGCTGTCACTACCACCAGAGAAATCTCTGGCCCGGCAGGAGTAACAATGCCCGCCACGGAGATTGAAGAAAATCTGCCTGCCGTGCCGACCGGCATAGCAGCCGCTGCTTTGTTGGTCTGCTCCGGCGCGGCCGTTCTCATAGTAAGGGCGCGGCGCGGGCGCCGGCCGGTGAAATAATGCGCTACGAGGTTTTCATCAGCTACCGCCACGGGGAACTGGACGGCCTCGTGGCGGAAAAGTTGCACAAAATGCTGGAAACCTACCGCATCCCGGACGCCATCGCCAAAAAGGCCGGCAAGAAAAAGCTCGCGCGGGTATTCCGCGACCGTGAGGAGTTGCCCACCTCATCCAACCTCTCCGACAGCATCAACGAAGCGCTGGAAAATTCTGAATTCCTGCTGCTCATATGCTCGCGCCGCACCTGCGGGTCCCAGTGGGTCATGCGCGAGGTGGAGCGCTTCGGCGAGTTGCGCGGCAAGGACAGGATCATCACGCTGCTCATCGACGGGGAGCCGGAGGAAGCCTTTCCGCCCGGCCTGCGCGAGCGCGAGGTCGGCGGGGAAACCATCTTCGTCGAGCCGCTGGCCGCTGACATCCGCGCCGCGACCTGGGCGGAAAGCATAAAGCTGCTGAAAGAGGAAAAACTGCGCCTGCTGGCCCCTGTTCTCGGTTGCGCCTTTGACGACCTGCGGCGGCGGCATTTGCGCAGGCGGCTTCAGCGCGCCGCCGCGCTCATCGGCGCGGCCTTCGCCTTCACGCTCTCCTTCGGCTCGTTTTCCGCCTGGCAGTATGCCCGCATAGACCGGGAGATGCAGCTGAAGCTGGAAAACCAGTCCTATGTGCTGGCGGAGTATTCCGCGGCGGTGTTGGCGGACGGCGACCGCGGCACGGCGCTGCTGCTGGCGCTGGCGGCCCTGCCGGAAAATCCGGACCGCCCGGAGCGGCCGCCGGTGCGGGCGGCGGAGCGGGCTCTGGCCGACGCGCTCGGAATATACGACGTTTTCGGGGGATTCAGGCCGCACCTGGCCATGACGCTTCCCGCCGCGCCAGGCAAAATCCTTCTGTCGCCGGACGGCAGGCTCGC
>JAISQG010000029.1 GCA_031274335.1 Gracilibacteraceae bacterium | reverse complement strand
AAAATGGTGATGAACATCGCCCCTATTGGCATATTTTGCCTGCTGGCCAATGTTTCCGGGGCCATCGGCTTCATGGTCGTCGTGCCGATGCTGAAATTTCTCGGCGCGCTGTTGATTGGAAATATTATCCAATTTCTGGTCTATGGGCCGCTGACCGCCGCTCTGTGCAAGGTCAATCCGCTCAAAATGCCGAAAAAATTTGCTAAAATGTCGATCATGGCCCTGACGACGACGTCGTCCGCCATCTGTCTGCCGACCAAAATGGAGGATGCCGTGACCAAATTCGGCGTCAGCCGCCGTGTAGCCGATTTCACCGGGCCGATCACCATGTCGATGAACAGCAACGGCGCCGTGCAATGCTATGTCATCGCCATTCTGTTCATGAGCCAGGCGACCGGCGTGACGCTGACGCCGTACCAAATGGGCATGGCCATCCTGCTTTCCTGCCTGATGTGCATGGGAACGATTGTCGTGCCGGGCGGCATGGTGATAACGTACACCTTTCTCGCCACATCGCTGGGATTGCCGCTCGAAAGCATCGCCATCCTGCTGGGCATCGATTGGTTCTCCGGCATGTTCCGCACGATTATGAACGTGGATGTGGACGTGATGATCGGAATGCTCGTGGCCGACAAATTAGGCGAGCTGGACAGGGATGTCTACAATGAGACAAAAACCGCGGAATATGTGCCGGCGTGAAGCATTTTCAGACGTATCGCCGCAGGGCCAGGCTGAGGTGACGCTGCATGGCGGCGCGCGCGGCCGGAGCGTCTTCGGCGGCGATGGCGGCGAAAACGGCGGTGTGTTCCGTGTAAATGTCGTTCCGGTCTTCGCGGGAGGCCATGCCGCGCCGGCTGTAATAGCCGGAGATTTTGCGGATTGTGCTTAAAAGATGCAGCGCCGTCCGGTTTTGCGCGGCGCGGGCGACCGCCAGATGAAAATCCATGTCCGCTTCAAGAAAATCCGCCTGATTTCCGCTTTGGGCGGCGGCAAGCATGCGCCCGGCCAATTGCTCCAGAACGGCCAGATCCTCGGGCGTCCGGCGGCGGGCCGCCAGGAGAGCGGCCTCGCATTCCAGGGTCATGCGGACTTCGAGGATGTCATGATGCGAATGTTCGCTGATGAGCAGATTCCAGGCCAGGGACGAATCGAAAAAATCCGTGTGCCGCGCGGCGACAAAAGTGCCCTGGCCCGGCCGGATGCTGAGAAGGCCGATGACGGCTAAAACCCGCAAGGCCTCACGCAAAGCGGAGCGGCCGGTATTCAGTGTTTTGGCCAGTTCCCGCTCCGCCGGCAGCTTGTCGCCGGGCCGGATCTGCCCGTCCAGCAGGCGGGAGGTCAGGTATTCCGAGACGGATTTCACGAGTTCTTCCGTGCCGCCGCCCGGTTTGCCGGCGGGGGCCGCCGGCGCGGGCCGGGGCGCTTCAAACCCGTGCCGCTCGGCAAATTCCGCCACCCGGCGGGCAAAAAGCAACGGGTCCGCCTCCAGCTCCTCCCGCGCCACGCCATGCTCGCGGCAGAAAAATTCCGCGCCGCGCTCGGCGTCGCCGCCCCGGCCGTTTTCCAGCAGGGAGAGACGGGAAACGGACATATGTTGATCGCCGGCGGCGTCGCGGAAAAAACGCTGAATGAATTCCTGCTGCGTCAGTTTCAGAAAGCGGCGCAGGCATTTCAAATTTTCAAATTCGTGCATAATACTCCTTAGTCAATTTATCCCTCGGTTTTCATTTTAGCATACCGGCGCCGAGGCGTCCAATAATTTTTCATTTGTCAGGAGGGCTCGCCATGATCAGAAAGGCAGCGCAATTACCCCTCAGTTACGAGGACAAGCTGAAAAACGGCACCGGCACCGTCCGCCTCCGCCATATCCTGGAGGAAGAGCGCGGCTACGGGGCCGGGCGGCTTTTTGCCGTCAGCATCATTCCGCCGGGCGGCTGCATAGGTCGTCACCGGCATGAAGGCGATTTTGAAATTTACTATATCATGAAAGGAAAAGCCCTGGTCGTGGACAACGGCACGGAGGATACGCTGGGGCCGGGCGACAGCATGGTCTGTTTTGACGGGGACGAACACAGCATCGCCAACGCCGGCGATTGCGACCTGGAATACATCGCCTTTATTTTATACAGTAAAAACAGAACGGAGGAACGGCAAAATGAGCAATATGCCTGAAATCCTGGCCACGCGCGCCGTGGTCAGGCCTGGGTCTTACGCGGTCATCCCGGCCGCCGGCCTTGTAAACAACGTGATACCCGGCGTGGAAAAATGCCGCGTCAGCATCGTGGCTTCGCCCAAAATAGGCGCGAGCTTCGTGCAATATGTCGCCGAAGCGGAGGCGGGCGGCGGGACGTCGCGGCCTTTCGCGGCGGAAGCGGGCGTCGAGAGTTTTCTGTACTGCGTCGAGGGCGAGGGAACCTGGGCGGCCGCCGGAGACGCGGGGACGCTCAAGCCGGGCGCATACGCTTTTGCGCCGGCCGGAGCCGGGCTGGAGTTTCGCAATACGGCGGAGGGCAAACTCAAGCTTCTTTTGTACAAGCAACGCTATCTGCCTTTGGCCGGACACGCCGCGCGGCTGATCAGCGGCGACGCGGACGCCATCCCGTTCCGCGTTTATGAGGGGCTGCCGCAAGTGCTGATCAAGGATTTGCTGCCGGCGGAAATAGGATTTGATCTGAATTTTCACATTTTGAGCTTCCTGCCGGGAGGCGGGCATCCGTTTGTGGAAACGCATGTACAGGAGCACGGAGCCTATGTGCTGTCAGGCGCGGGTTGCTATTACCTGAATGACAACTGGAGCATGATCAAAAAGGATGATTTCGTCTGGTTCGGCCCTTTTTGCCCGCAGGCGGCCTACGGTGTCGGCCAGGAGGAATTCACTTATATTTACTCAAAAGACTGCCACAGAGACGCGGCGCTGTAATTTGAGACTATTCTTTTTCGTTGCGAATAACGTGGTCATGACATGTATTCAATAATTTTCGATACTGTAGGGGCGGATATTATCCGCCCAAGACTAACCATTCGGCTTCGCTGAATGGTAGTCTCATACGCTCAGGCTTCATAATTGCGCAAAATGCTTTGCGCGACCTCGCGCTTCGATGTCCGCATGTCCATCGCCTGTTTTTCGATATACCTGTGCGCCTGGGGTTCCGTCATGTTGAGGTATTG
>JAISQG010000280.1 GCA_031274335.1 Gracilibacteraceae bacterium | reverse complement strand
GGGCTGGCCGCGGACAACCCGCTCCCGGTTCAGCTCACCTCGAGCCATATTCTCTCGGCCTTGCTCCTGAACAACAGCATCCTGCTGCCGCTGGTATACATGTTCATTCCGCTGAAGCTCGGCGACACTTTTCTTTTTTCCGAGCTGTGGGGGCAGGTGGAAAACGAGGATCATGCCGGCGGCAACCCGAATGAGACGGAGCGGGCCGCGCGCGTGTTTTTCACTCTGCAGAGCTCCGTGTTCGGCTATTTTCAAGGCACGGCGCAGGTCAGGGGACATTCGTTGCGTGTCGATCTGGAGGCGCCGGAATCCGCCGTTGAGCGGCTGAACGGCCTGGAGGCTTACCTCGCGCCGCTGGCCGGCGCTTACGGCTATGAATTGCAAAATGTCTCCATCACCCCTCTTGAACGGCATAAAAAAGTAATCGATGTTTTTGGTCCGAGCATCCTGAAGGAGGCCTATCTGAATGTCAGGGTTTAAATCGCGTCTGGAACAGCAAATGGCCGTGGCACTGAAATACAACCCCGACAAGGATAACGCGCCCGTGGTCGTGGCCGCCGGCAGCGGATTCCTTGCGCAAAAAATCATCGAAATCGCGAATAAAAACAATGTGCCCGTTTATCAGGACAATTCCGCGACTTCACTTCTATCGACATTTGACGCGGGCATGGAGGTGCCGCCGGAGCTATATCAGGTGATTGCCGATATTTATGTCTACATCCTGAAAGCCGGCTACGAGCTTCATATGTCATAGATCTTGTTGAACGCGGTTTTGATCTGCATGACGCCTGTTTCCACATTGAAAAATACCGACCGGCCGAAATCTTTGCCCGTATCTTCCGCGTAAATGCGGATTTTTTCCGACTGGAGCGCCGCTTTCACCGACTCGACGTTCCGCTGGCCGATATTGCCGAGGGCGCTGTCCATTTTGCCCACATTGAACATTTGCGCCCCGCCGGCTATTTTCGCTTTCATGCGCAGCCTGTGCGCGCCTGATTGCTCCAGCTTTTGCACGAGGAGCGGTATCGCCGAATCCGCAAATTTCATAAAATTGTCGTTATTGTTCCGCTTGGGCAGCAGTATATGCGAAAGCCCTCCGACACGGGCCACGCTGTCAAATATGCATATGCCGACGCAGGACCCCAGCGCGTAGGTGGCGACGACAGCGGGTGCCTTGGCCACAGCCAAATCAGAAATCCCGACTATAACAGCTTTTTCCATCAGGCCACGCCCAATCTTCCCATCAGCAAGGCCAGCGATGATTCTTCCAAAATCAGAATCAGCTTGGTCGTAATGTCCTCCTTATCATCGCGGCCGACGAAGGCTCCCTCGATCAGCAGCACTTCATCACCTATATCCCCGTATTTTATGGCGGGTACGCTCAGGATCGCTCCGACCATGTCCACGCAGATGGCCGGCACGGATATACTGATTTTCAGTCCCGTGAGAGACGCGATGGCATTGAGATAAGAAGCGGACAAAATATTGCCGATTTCCTGGATTACGGACAAATCCATTTCGCTCAGGGCGCTGAAATCTCGGCTATCCGTGCCGAGCAGCGCGTTAAAAACCTCGTGCGTGAATTCCTTTTGCAGAAGGAACATCATCGTCCCCTGCAAATCGTCCGAAACATCGATCATGATGCCGACGATCAGGTTTTCCGGGCCGCCCAGAGCCTGGGCCAAATCGCTGTAATGCATCATGTTCACCCGCGGCACGGCCATGTCGATTGTTTTGCCGATCATGAGGGCCAGCGACGAGGCCGCGTTGCCGGAACCGATATTGCCGATTTCCTTCAGGACATCCAATTGGATGTCATTAAATTTTCCATATTCTACCATATAACTGTCCCCTCCCCGCCTTGCGCCTTGCTTACGACCTCAGCGCGTTAAGCTGCTGCTCCATTTCATCGCTCAGGGAAACCATCCGGGCGTTTATCTGAAACGCCCTCTGTGTCTCGATCACGTGCGCCATCTCCGCCGCGACGTCCACATTGGCGCGCTCAAGATACCCTTGCCGCACTTCCGGTGCCGCCACGGGCGCGGCCGGGCGGGAATTATCCGTCGCCGCGTAAAGGTTGTCGCCGTTTTTGCTCAGACCATAGGGGTTGGCAAAGCGGTAAACACCGATTTGCAGCCGGTCCTGCCCCACGGAGGCCGGCCAGTCGTCAGCAAATCGTATGGGCGCTCCGGCCCGGTTCAGCACCAGCCCGCCCTCCGCCGTCGCGAGGTAAAACCCATCCGTTTGCAGCGATTTGCGAAAACTGCCGTCGCGCGTGTAGCGCACTTCGCCGTTCGCCGGGTTTTGCACCGCGAAAAATCCCTCGCCCGTCAAAGCGAAATCCAGCTCGCGCTCCGTCTGCTCCATCGCGCCTTGGGCGAAGCTGACCGCCACCTGCACCGGCCGGACGCCCGCGCCGGCTCGCGCTGCGTCATCCTGGCCTTCCGGCATGTTCATATTGCCGTACAGGAGATCGGCGAAACCCATTTTCTCATTCTTGTAGCCGGAAGTATTCACATTGCTTAAATTATTGGCAATGACGCTCATGGCCTGTTCCTGGGCCAGAACTCCGGCGCGGGCGTTGTAAAACGCGCTGATCATGTCATACTCCTTTCCGCGTCGCTTAAACCGGCCGCGCGATTTCCGTCACGGTCTGGTTTGTCATTTCATCGATCATCTTCATGACGCGCGAATACGTCTGAAACTCGCGGGCGCTGACCAGCGCGAGCGACATTTCCTTCGTCATGTTCGTGTTGGACTGCTCCAGCGTCCGCCACAGTATGGTTTGGGCAAATTGGGGCGCTCCGCCCTCCGGTTCGGCAAAAAAGCCCTCGCCGGTTTTGACCAGCTCCGCGGCGTCTTCGGCGGCGAACAAGCCGATTTGCGCGACCTCCTGCCCGCCTTCATACAGCCGTCCCTCGCCGTCGGCCGCGAAATCCGCCCCGGCCAGCCGGATGGGCGCTCCGTTCACATCCAGCACATTGCCGCCGCGGGCGTGAACGAGATTGCCGTCGCCGTCCAGGGCAAATTCGCCGTTGCGCGTCCACAGCACCGCGCCGTCCTGCTCCACGGCGAAAATCCCCTCGCCTCTGATGGCGAAATCCAGCGCCCGCTCCGTCGGCGCAAAACCGCCCTGCGCGAAATCCGTGTAGGTTTCCTCCACGCGCCGGCCGAACACCCCCTGCCCCACCGTGCCGGAATCGGCCATCGCCAGCCGCGTCAGCAGCTTGGCCGCGAAAGTCGTGTCAAGCGGAATATCCCGCTTGAAGCCGGCAGTCTGCATATTGGCCATGTTGTTCGCTATGACGCTCAGATTCTTGTTTTCGGTGATGGCGCCGGACGTCGCGGTAAAAAAACTTCGGATCATGTATCTCCCTCCCCGTATAAATAATTCTGCAGCTTCTTCTTCATTTTTTTCAGCGCCCCGTTGTGCATCTGGCAGACCCTGGAAGGCGACACGCCGAGAATGTAGGCGATATCCTTTTTTTTCAGCTCCTCGTAGTAATGCAGGGACATGACCAGCTTTTCTTTTTCGGTCAATTCCTCCAGCGATTCCGTGATCACGGCGCGCAATTCCTTTTCCTCCACGGAAAAGCCGGGCTGTTCCACGTTCTGGGCTATGCTCTCCCGAAATCCCTTCGTCCCGTAAAGCCCGACATCGACCAGCTCCTCGTAGGAAAGCAAATGGAACATGTGTTCCTCGCCGATGATTTTTTCCACCGTCCGCGCGTCCAGGTTCAGATGGGCGGCGATTTCCTCCGTCGTCGGCGTGCGCCCCAGCTGGCCGCCCAGGACGTCCATCGCTCCGTTCAGCATCACGGCTTCTCTTTTCAGCCTCTTGGTCACCCAGTCCTGGTTGCGCACGAAGTCGATGATGGCACCGCGCACGCGGATCGAGGCATATGACTTGAACTGGCTCTTTTTTTCCGGGTCATAGTTTTCAATCGCTTCGAGCAAAACAACAAAACCTTGAT
>JAISQG010000257.1 GCA_031274335.1 Gracilibacteraceae bacterium | reverse complement strand
TTGGCGCGGCTGAACGAAACGGTCGTGCGCGTGCGGGATTACTGCAATCCCGGCCTGGCCGTATTGGGCATCGTTTTGACGCGATTCAGCAGCCGCACCAGCCTGAGCCGGGAAATCCGCGGGACGGCCCAGATGATTGCCGACAAATTGGGTCTGCCGCTGCTGGACACCGCGATCCGCGCGAGCGTCGCCATCGCCGAGGCGCAGTCCATGCAGACAAGCATGTTTAAATATAAGCCGCGCAACACGGCGGTGCAGGACTACAAAAAATTGGTGCAAGAATTGAAAAAGCGAGGATTATAAGAACTTGTCCCGAATATTGCCTCATATCTAGGAAAAGAGGTTTTGTCATGGCCGGTAATAAAAAATTCACCTTGAAAAGCGAGCAGCTTTTTGAAAAAATCGCCCTTGCGGGAGAGGTCGATCCGGCGCCTACGGCGCCTCCGACGCCTCCGCTGCTCTCCAAGACCACTCCCGCCGCCTCTCAGGCAGACGAACCCGCCGCTGTTCAGCCGCGGCCCGCTCCGCCCGCGCCGAAGCCGCCCGCACCGAAGCCGCCCACACCCGCTGCTCAAACGCGGCCCGCCCCGCATACCGCGCCGCGCCGCCTTAATTTGCCCCACGACACCGACGACCGCGTGCCGCTGGTGCCGTCTTCCTCCGGCGGCCGAGTCAGCCGGGAATTCTCCGAAGAATACCGCCAGCCCGTCAATCTGATGTATAACATCGTCACGGAGCACATCGGCCGAGCCCTGCGCGATCACGGCATCTGCGACTGTCCGCGCTGCCGCATGGAAGCGGCGGCCCTGACGCTGAACAAGATAAACTCCAAATACGTATCCGTTTTCTCCCCGGCGATGGCCCTGGAAGATTACTACTTCAAGAAAAACTTCGCCGAAATCACCAGCGCCATGCTCTTGGCCTGCGCGACGGTAAAAAACGCCCCTTGGCATCGCCCGAGCGAACGCCCCAGGGAGGAGGTTTTTATCGAAAACGTGATGGAGCGCGTCGTGTCCACGATCATCAAGGATATGTCCGAAACGTCCCCCACCTGCCAATGCGAACGCTGCGTCGGCGATATCAGCGCTTTTATCCTGAACGATCTCCCGAAATATTACCGGGTCGGCACTGTCAGGCAGTTGATTTCGTATTGGATCAGCGCAAAAAAAGAATATGATTCCCTGCTCGTGCCTTTATATGAACATTACGCCGGCCGCGTCGCCGAGCATCCGTTGCATTAATCGCTATAGAGGGAGAAGAAGAAACAGGAGACGGAGACAAAAATGAATTTTCAGCAAATAATTCTCGCTTTGCAGAATTTTTGGGGTGACGAGGGTTGCATCATCGCGCAGCCCTACGACATGGAAAAAGGAGCCGGAACCATGAACCCGGCTACTTTTTTGCGCGTCCTCGGGCCGGAACCGTGGAAAGTGGCTTATGTCGAACCTTCGCGCCGCCCGACCGACGGGCGCTATGGGGAAAATCCGAACAGGCTGCAGCATTATTTTCAATATCAGGTCATCCTGAAGCCGTCTCCCGCCAACGTACAGGAGCTTTACCTCCGGAGCCTGGAGCGGCTGGGCATCGCCGCGGCCGACCATGACATCCGTTTTGTCGAGGACAACTGGGAATCGCCGACCCTCGGCGCCTGGGGGCTGGGCTGGGAAGTGTGGCTGGACGGCATGGAAATCACGCAGTTCACCTATTTTCAGCAATGCGGCGGTTTGGACTGCAAGCCGGTCAGCGTGGAAATCACTTACGGGCTGGAACGCCTGGCTACTTACATTCAGGGCTTGGACAGCGTTTTCGCCATCGACTGGGCCGGCGGCATCAGTTACGGCGATATTTACCTGGAAAACGAAATCGAGTATTCGCGTTACAATTTTGAACTGGCTGACGCGACGGCGCTCAGAACTTGGTTTGACATGTACGAAGCGGAAGCCGTGCGCACGGCCGAGGAGCGCCTGGTGCTGCCGGCCTATGACTATGTGCTGAAATGCTCCCATGCCTTCAATCTTCTTGAAGCGCGCGGCGCCATCAGCGTGACGGAGCGGACGGGTTACATCGGCCGGGTGCGCCGCCTGGCGCGTCTTTGCGCCCAGGCTTATGTCGAACAGCGGGAAAAGCTCGGCTTTCCGCTTTTGGCGGCGGTCGGCACAGAATTTTGCGGGAGTGAGTGATGGGCAAGGATTTTTTGCTGGAAATCGGCATGGAGGAAATGCCGGCCAAATTCGCGCCGGACGCCGCGCGGCAGCTGCGGGAAAACGCGCGGAACGCATTGGCCGCCCTGCGCCTTAATTTTACAGAATTGTATGTTTATGTAACACCGCGTCGCCTGGCCCTGCTCGTGCGCGGTCTGGTCGAGGCCCAGGAAGACCTGTGCGAAGAGGTGCGCGGGCCGGCGCAAAAAGCGGCTTATGACGAGGCGGGCCAGCCGACAAAGGCGGCGCTCGGTTTTGCCGCCGGGCAGGGCGTTCAGGTTCAGGAGCTTTTTACGCGGGAATTCAAGGGGACGCCCTATGTTTACGCCCGGCGCTTTCTGGCCGGCGAGCGCACGGAAACGCTGCTGCCCGCTTTTGGCACGGACATGATCGCCGCGCTCCGCTTTCCGAAACCGATGCGCTGGGGAACGCTGGACGTGCGTTTTGCCCGTCCCATTCGCTGGCTGGTGGCGCTTTTCGGCGCTGAGACCGTGCCGCTCTCCTACGCCGGCCTGACGGCGGGAAGGATTTCGCGCGGGCACCGCGTCCTGGGCGGCGAAGTGCCGATCCCGGAGGCGGGCCTTTACCTGGAAACCCTGGCGGCGCAAGGCTTTGTGCTGGCCGATCCGGACGAGCGACGGGAAAAGATCCGGCG
>JAISQG010000022.1 GCA_031274335.1 Gracilibacteraceae bacterium | reverse complement strand
GGTTATTGGCTTTTTTTGCAGGCATATTCTTCCTGGCTATGATTTGGAAATTCGTCACATATCGACGCTTACGGATACACAAAAAACGATTGCGTGTTATGAATTTGGCCTTGAAACAAAGCAGGATCTCATTTTGAGCGACTTACAGTATACAAAAAATCACACGCTTTGGGGATGGGGAAACGAAATAATTATACTGAGCATAAAAATAGAGAACTTAGCCAGGTTCATCGAAACACAGTCAATGTACAGCCCAAAACCTGACAATGAAGCACATTTGAAATTTTCTTGGAATATTTCTTCTGGTGAAAAAATAGTTTCCTCTTATAATGTAGAGCGAGGCGTTGTCGAGTTAAAAATGCTAAACCCGCACATTTCAAAGACATTTATTGCTTTGCTAGGGGAGGATAACGTGGAAGTGATATATAGATAAATCCCGGCGATTATAGTGCGCAACTGTAAGTCAGTCCCAGTGGACGTCTGCGCGCCCGAGATAGTGTGCCGGTGGTTTCAACCCGCGGGCAGACCCCGGTCGAGCCGTATGTGCCAGCCGCGAAAAAGGGATTGCTTCCGCTTCTTCGCCGTTATACAACGGCTTTCAACGCGGCTGAAGAACGTCAGGCGTTTTCGTTCGCCGATCTGGAGGAATGGGGCTGTCCTTATGGAGCCACTGTCAGTGATGTGGATCTGGAGGCGCTGGGGATGGACGAGGAAGAAGTCCGCAGCGTCCGGGAAATGCTGGAACTCAACAGCAGCGAAGCCGTAGTTATTAATTCCGCCAGTTTCGGCCTGGCGGAATTCTACCGCTCGCGCACAGGCGGCATGATAGACCGCACGGGGCGCTTTAAGACTGTCGCCTTTGTGCAGTCATGGGCGGAGGCTCACAAGGGTTTTCCCGGTCCCAGGAATATTGCCTATGGCATGAGCCTGAGCGAAATCATGGATTTGTTCCCGGTGCAAAACACAGAGGCGGGAGATTTTGCCCGAAACGCAAAAAGGCCGGAAGATTGAGATGCGAATCTCTTTCTTCTGGCCTTCATGCTTTCAGAAACCGCGCTCTGAAATCCCGCAAACCCGCATGGATACCGGCTTTTTCAGCCCAATATCTATATTGTACAAACTTAATGGCGGAGAAGGGGAGATTCGAACTCCCGCAGCAGTTACCCACTCTAACGGTTTAGCAAACCGTCCTCTTCAGCCACTTGAGTACTTCTCCGCGGTTCCTGAGCGCAACCGCTCTGAAAAACATGTTACCACTTTTTCTGTATTCGCGCAAGCAATTTTTTCCCGATTTCGCCCGTTTTTCGCGCCGGGGTTGCTGTTCGTGATTACAACGGTCAATTCCAATTCCGGCTGACCGCGGCGCAAACTTTTTTTTCGCCGGTGACAAACGCCGGCACGCTGCCCGCGCTCTTGTACAGCGACACGATTTCGGCGAATTGATCGGATACCATGTGAAACAGATCGACCAGCACCGGGTCGAAATGCCGGTTCCGCCCGTCTTCAATGATGCTCTCCGCTTCCGCCGCGCTGAACGCCTTCTTGTACGGTCGCTCCGAAATCAAAGCGTCATAAACGTCGGCAATCGCCATCAGGCGCCCCTCCAAAGGGATGCGCAGGCCGCGCAGGCCCCAGGGATAGCCCGTGCCATCCCATTTTTCGTGATGTGTGCCGGCAATTATTTTCGCGTGCCGCAGAAACTCGTGTTCCGCCGTGCGCTCCTCAATCCGCTCAATCGCGTTCACGCCGATAAGAACATGGGTTTTCATTTTTTCATATTCCTCGTCGTTCAGCTTGCCCGGCTTATTCAAAATAGTGTCACTTATAGCAATTTTTCCTACATCATGCAATTGCGCGGAAGACAGAAGATAATCAAGGTTCCAGCCGGAAAATTCCTCCGTGTAAATATTTTCCTCCATGAGCTTCTCGATCAAAAGCTGGAGGTATTTCTGCGTGCGCAGCACATGGCCGCCCGTGACGCTGTCCTTGAACTCCACCATTTCCGCCACGATGCCTATAACCGCGTTTTCCAGCTCAACCAGGCGCTTCGTTTTTTCCAGCACCGTCGCCTGCAGGCGGTGGTTATGGTTCTGCAGCTGCTTTTTTTGCGCGGCAAGCAAAAGATGAGTCTCGATCCGCTTGTGGAGAAGCGGGGCGGAAAACGGCTTGGAAACGTAATCGACCGCGCCGAGATTGAGCCCTTCCAGCTCGCTGCCCTCGTCGTTTTTCGCCGTGAGAAAAATTACCGGGAGATCGGCCAGCGCCGCCGTATTTTTCAGCCGCCGGATGGCTTCGTAGCCGTCCATGCCCGGCATTTCGATGTCGAGCAAAATCAGCTCCGGCATAAACCTTTCCAGGCACTCGAACATTTTTTCCGCCGATGGCGCGGTGTAAACCTCGTAATAGGCTTTCAGCATATTCTTGCCGATGGAAAGATTCGTTATATTATCGTCCACCAATATGATTTTTTGCCTTCCCATTGCAAAACACCTCCTGTTTATGAAAAGTCTGGCTGGTCTGTGTCAAGCCTGGTTTCCCTCTATGACGCCTCGCGCAGCCGGTCGCTTATTTCCGTGAATTCCATCAGGGCGACCCGTTCCTGTAGCCAGGCCACCAGATCCGCCTGCTTCTCGTAAATGAATCCGTCCAGTTTCTCCATAACCTCGTCGATTCCATCCATATCATAATTAGTGCAATGTTCTGTCAATTCATCCAGCAAACCCCTGTCCGGAGCCTCCCGCACGGGCTTGTCCTCTGCGACCCCGGTGTCCAGCGCGGCGTTCACGGCGCGCAGCAGGCTTTGCGCCGCCGCGATGAAGCTCTCGTTATGGCGGCGAACGAAGGCGATGTCGCCGGCTTTGGCTGCGAGTTCCAGTTCCTCGGCCTGCTCCCCGATCGCGCCGGCGCCGACCCCGCGGCTGCTCCCCTTGATGCCGTGGACGGCAATCGCGTATTCCGGCAGGCCGCTTTCCGTGACGGCGCGCAATTGTTCCAGGAGCGGCGCCGTATTCACGGCGTAAGACCGCAGCACCGAGGCGTAAACTCTGCTGTCGCCGCCGAATCTGGTCAGACAGGCCTGCGCGTCGAGTCCCTCTATGGCCGGCAAGCCGAATTCCGGCCTCGCCTCCGGCGTCGGCGGGTTATCCGCGCAGCTTTTTTCCCGCTCCTTGTTCCGCACCCATTGGCGGATAACGGCGTCCAGGCGCATAACGTCTATGGGCTTGGTGAGAAAAGCCTGAAAGCCGTTTTCCAGAAACATCTTCTCGTTACCGATGATCGCATTGGCCGTGAGCGCGATAATCGGGATTTTCTGCGCGTACTCCGTCCCAATGGCGCGAATGTGCCGGGCCGTTTCGATGCCGTCCATCTCCGGCATCATGTGATCCATGAAAACCGCATCGTAAACGGATTTCTTTTCCCGGATCCGGTTGATGGCCTGCTGCCCGCTTGTCACGCAGTCCACCTGCATT
>JAISQG010000229.1 GCA_031274335.1 Gracilibacteraceae bacterium | reverse complement strand
GTGGACGATCACGACCGAAAGTGAACTTCCCATAGCCGGACTGACTTTCAAGCTGCCGGCGGAAAGCGGCATAACAGAGACGATCACGCTGGTTTCCGGCGCCAACCCGGCGCTGAATTTCACCATTCCCTCGCCCGGCACTTATCAGTACACCAGCAATAACGGCGTCATCACCGGCAACATCGTTGTCAGCGACTTCCCGTCCGGCGCGAATGACCTCGCCGGCCTGGCGGCGGGCAAAGACTTGGGCGGCAACATCATCGGAGCGGCGGCTGACCTCTCCGCGTCCATCACCACCACGTTGGACTCCGGCACCCTCGTGGGCGTTGACGCCAAACTGGCGGGCGCTCCGGCGGACAATGGCGGTCTGACCCCGACCATCGCCCTGCTGGAGGACTCCCCGGCTGTCAACGCGGCTTTGAGCGCTTACGCTCCCAGTGTTGACCAGCGCGGCCTTCTCCGCGTCGGCGCTCCGGACATCGGCGCTTATGAATACGGCGCGGACACGGCGCCGGCCACGAGCAACGCCGCTTATCTGACGGCGGATCAGGAAAGCGCCTACAGCGGGCAGAGAATTGATTTCACGCTGGCGGCCCAATTGCTTGAAGCGGACAATGTCAACGCGGTCGAAGTGGTTCTGGCCTATGACCCGGCCGTCTTCAACGCGATTCCCTCCATTCTGGCCGCGGACGGCTTTGAAGTCGCCTCCGCTTTCGTCAGCGCGGAAAAGGGCCTGATCAGCCTCGTCATCGGCGTGGTCAACGACAAAACCATTTCCTATGACGTGCCGAGCGATTTGGCCAGAATCGGCCTCACCGTGAAGCAGGGGCAGACTCCGACTTCCGCTTCCGTGAGCGTGAACAGCTTTAAGGTTTATTCCCGCGGCGTTCTGCTTGACTCCGAGATTGCGCAGTCTTCAGCGGCAACGCCTATCGACGCGCAGAGCAGCAATCCGCAGGACGTCAATAAAGACGGCGCTGTCAACGGCGTTGACCTGTCGCTGGCCCTGTACTACTACGGTGCCGTCGATACGGACGCCGATTGGGATGTCAAGGGCGCGGCGGATATTGACGGCGACGGCGACGTCGATATGGCCGATATCCTGAGCTTGGTCAATTCGATTCACGCTTCTCTGTAAGATTCACATTCAGCAGACTGTCCGGCCGGCCGGCTCACGCCGGCCCCCGCCGCGGCAGCGCCGGAGAGCAGGAGTTTCGGCTCCCGCTCTCCGTATGAAGTCTCGCTCCATCACATACAATTCCCAAAGGAGAAACCCGTGAAACAACGCATCATTACATGTATTGCCCTGTCCCTGGCTTTGCTGGCCGCGACCGCTCCGCTGGCCGCCACACCGTCCGCGCAATTACAGGGCAATATCACCGAGTACAGCCGAGAAGCCGATGGCACGCATTTTACCGTGGAGGTGCTGGTCAGCGCCCCCACCGAGGATTATGCCGCCTTGGACTTCACTCTCGCCAGCGCGGATCACGAGCGCCTTTTTATTGAAGAAATTCCGGACAGCGACAGTGAAAAGAATTTGAGCATTGAATTTCCGCGGCAATACGGCAACGCTTACCATAACGGACGGCTGAACGAGGCGACCGGGGCGTTCAGCCATTTGATCGGCATTTTTTCGCCCAGCGGGCAGAATGATATTCGCGAGGCTACCACTGTTTGCAGCGTTTCGATGGTTTACACGGGCGGTGAGCCTGTGGATTTGTCTCTGGAAGACCTGCAGCTCGTTTATATGGAAGAAGACAATACCGTCGCTTCCGTGAAGCTGGATTCCGGCTTTACGCTGCCGATTTCCGCCGCATTGTTCCAGACCGTCCCGCCTGAGCAGGTGCCGCAGGCGTTCCCGCCGACGGCCGACGATTCCGCCTTCCCCATCCTGCCCGTCGTTTTGTCTGCTGTTCTGGCCGCGGCGGCCGGAGCGGGAGTTACAGCCGGAGTCATGAGAAGAAGGAAACGCACATGAAAATATCGCGCCGGGATTTCCTCAAGGCGGCCGGAGCGGCCGGCATCGCGGCGATGGGGATGATGCATCTGCGGAGCGCGGGTGCCGCCGTCATTTCGCCGGATGAAAAAGATCTTTCCAGTGCCTCCGTGGCGCGGGATCTCAGCAAATGCATCGGATGCGGCAATTGCGTCCGGGTTTGCGCCGACGTGCAAAAAATAGGAGTTTACCAGCTTTATCCCGATCCCGACCCCGCGCGGCATGGCGGCAGGGAGTATTATGCCAACACCAAAAATGAAATCTCCCTGGCGGAAACCGCTTGCATCAATTGCGGTCAATGCACCAAGGTCTGCCCCGTGGGCGCTTTGACGGAAAAGGACGGCCTGGCGGAAGCCCGGCGCGTTCTGAGCAATCAAGATCAATATCACGTAGTGTGGCAAATTGCTCCCTCAGTGCAAAATATGCTCGGGGAAGCCCATGCCGCCCGCCCCGGCGCGGATGTTTCCCGCAAAATCGCCTCCGCGATGAAGCGCCTGGGCGGACATGCTTTCCACACGGATTTCGCCGCGGACGTCACGATTATGGAAGAAGGCAGCGAGCTGATCCGGCGTCTGCGGGGCGGCGGAACGCTGCCCATGCTGACTTCCTGCTGTCCCGGCTGGGTCAGGTACGCGGAAATGCATTATCCCGATCTGCTGTCACATGTTTCCAGCACAAAATCACCGCAGCAGATTTTCGGGGCGCTGGCCAAAAGCTATTACGCCGAAAAATATCAGGTGGCGCCGGACGACGTCTACCAGATTTCCATCATGCCCTGCACGGCGAAAAAATACGAATGTGCCCGCGATGAAATGCGGGATGCCCAGGGCAGGCGCCAGGTGGATCTCGTGCTGACGGCGCGGGAATTCACGGAACTCCTGGCAGAGGAACATATAAATTTGAACACGCTGGACGACAGCGAGTTTGACCGCTTTATGCAGGAAGGCTCGGGCGCGGCGCGGATTTTTGGCGCGTCGGGCGGCGTGATGG
>JAISQG010000216.1 GCA_031274335.1 Gracilibacteraceae bacterium | reverse complement strand
ACGGCGTGGATGTGGATGAAAACGTGCGCCTGCGCTATCGTTATCTTGATTTGCGCCGGCCGGAAATGCAAAACACTTTCCGCCTGCGCCACCAGGTGACGCAGATCATGCGCCGCTGCCTCGACGAGGCGGGTTTTTGGGAAATCGAAACGCCCATCCTCGGCAAATCCACACCGGAGGGTGCCCGCGACTATCTCGTGCCCAGCCGCGTCAACGAAGGCACGTTTTACGCTCTGCCCCAGTCGCCGCAGCTTTTCAAGCAATTGCTCATGGTTTCCGGCATGGAAAAATATTACCAGATCGCGCGCTGTTTCCGCGACGAGGATTTGCGCGCCGACCGCCAGCCGGAGTTCACGCAGCTGGATATAGAAATGTCTTTCATCGACACGGAGGACATCATGCGCGTGGCCGAAGACATTGTTGCGCGCATCCTGCGCGCGGCGGGGCTGGACGCCGGGGAACCGCTGCCCCGCCTGACTTACCGGGAAGCGATGGAGCGGTTCGGCACGGACAAGCCGGATTTGCGTTTTGGCCTGGAGCTGATCGATGTGGCCGACATCGCGCGCGGCAGCGGTTTCAAGGTTTTTGCTGATGTGGCCGCAGGCGGCGGCCTCGTCAAAGGGCTTTGCGCCAAAGGCTTTGCCGACATGCCCCGGCGCGAATTGGACGATCTGACCGGGTTTGTGGCCCGCTACGGGGCGAAAGGGCTCGCTTACATCGTCATCACTCCCGACGGGCTGAAATCCCCGATCGTCAAGTTTTTTACCGAAGGGGAAATAGAAGCCATCATCAAACGGCTCGGCGGCGCGGCGGGCGATATCCTCTTTTTCTGCGCTGACAAACCCGCGGTCGTTTACCAGGCTCTCGGCCAGCTCCGCTTGGAACTCGCGCGGCGGCGGGGCTTGATACCGAAAGACCGGATGGCCTGCCTGTGGGTGACGGAGTTTCCGCTTTTGGACTATGATGAGGAGGAAAAACGCTTTGTCCCGCTGCACCACCCGTTCACGGCGCCGCTGGACGAGGACTTGCCCCTTTTGGCGACAGATCCGGCCTCGGTGCGCTCAAAAGCCTACGATCTCGTGCTGAACGGCATGGAGCTCGGCGGCGGCAGCATCAGGATTCACCGCGGCGAAGTGCAGCAGCAGATGTTTGACTTGCTAGGTTTCACGCCGGAGCAAGCCAGAGAAAACTTCGGCTTCCTGCTCGACGCCTTCGCTTACGGCGCTCCGCCCCACGGAGGCATGGCCTTCGGCCTTGACCGCCTGATCATGATTTTGGCCGGGCGGAGCAGCATCCGCGACGTCATCGCTTTTCCTAAAACGCAGAGCGCGAGTTGCCTGATGACCCAGGCGCCGGGCGCGGTGACAGAAGCCCAGCTCAAGGAATTGCGCATCCGGACAGTCAGACAATAGAAACCTTTTGCTGCTCCGCGTGAAAATAGTACACTTATTTTCATACGAGTCCTAAATTAGGAGGATTGATTATGGCTTCGGCAAATGTCAGGATTTTTACCGCTGTTAATTGGGAAGACGAGGTATTGAAAGCCAGTCTGCCGGTACTCGTAGACTTCTGGGCACCCTGGTGCAACCCCTGCCGCATGGTGGCCCCGGTGGTGGAAGCGGTGGCCGACGCCAACGCAGGAAAAATCATCGTCGGCAAGCTCAATGTGGACGATGCGGAGCAACTGGTCAAAAACTACGGGGTGCAGGGGATACCGGCCCTGCTCCTGTTCAAAGGCGGCAACCCCGTAGACCGGGCGATTGGCGGACAAAACAGCCAGGCGGATTTGCAGGCCATGATCGACCGCAATGCCTGAATCGGGCCGGCTTTAGAAAGGACAGCGCGTTGACGGCTTTTGTCTTTTGTGCCGCGGCCAAAACGGCGGACGGCTGGGAATTGGGCGCTCTGCGTATCGGAGACGGCCATTTTCCGCTGTATCGTCGTTTTTGCTTTGCCGGGCCGGACGGAGAATCCGCGCCGGCTCTCGCGGCTTTGCGCGCTTTTTGCCGGGACGCCTTTGTCCTGGCCCACGGCGAAGCCGAATGGCATGATTGGCAGGCCTCTTTGGCCGCGCCGGGACCGGTCTGGGCCGATACGCGAGAACTCGCCCTGCTGGTTTTCCCCACGGCCGGCAAATACGGGCTGGCCGATTTGGCCGCCGCGCTTCTCTCGCCTTCCCCCCGCCGCGCTGCCGGTGGAGCGTGGGCGCGTTGTCGGCATACATTGGAAATATTTGGAAAAATAAGCGACAAGGCTCTGAGCTTTGATCTGGGCCTTTTGCAGAGTGCGGCGGCCTTGCTCGGCACGGGCACGGCAGCCGGCGAGCTCTGCGCTTTTGCCGCCAGGGAAGCGCGGCGGCTGGCCCCGGATCGTCCCATTCACACCGAAATGCCCTTCATGGCGGACGAAGGGCTGTTTGCCGCACAAAAGCGCACCCCCGTCGCTTTCCCGCCGGAGTGGACCGAAGCGTGTTTCGCGCCGAACGGTTTGTTGGCCCGGCAGATGAGCGGCTTTGAGGACAGAGAGGAACAGCGCGTCATGGCGCGCGCCGTCACACAGGGATTGGCGCGGCGGGAAAACCTCGTCGTGGAAGCCGGCACGGGCACGGGCAAATCGGCGGCTTACCTGCTGCCTGCCATCTGGTGGGCGCGCGGCCATGAATGCCGCGTCGTCGTCGCCACGCACACCATCACGCTGCAGGAGCAGCTTTGCCGCAAAGACCTGCCTTTTTTGGCCGAGGCTCTGCCCTTCAGTTTTCGCTTTCTGCTGCTCAAAGGCCGGGGCAATTACTGCTGCCGCCAGCGCCTCAGCCAGCGCGAACCGTCGCCGGACGCGCCGCGGGAGGAACGGCTGGCCTGGCTCTGCCTGCGCGTCTGGGTGCGGGAAACGCGGAGCGGGGACTTGAGCGAATTGCCCCAGGCGGAAATCGGCGCGGCCTGGAAAAAATACAGCTGCGAGAACCCTTTCTGCGACCCGCTGCACTGCCGCGAAAACAAATTCTGCTACATGCTCCTGGCGCGGCGCGCGGCGGAAAACGCCGATATTATCATCGTCAACCACTCTCTGCTACTCTCCGATCTCAAAACGGGTTACTCCATCCTGCCGGAGCATGAAGACATCATCATTGACGAAGCGCATAATTTTTACAGCGAAGCCGTGCAGCAGCTGGGCTTTGCCCTCTCGCCGGAGACGCTGCGCCGCCTGCTGGAGTTAATCCACGGACCGAACCGCCACTCCGTCGCCGGCTACTATCGCCGCCACGCCAATGATTTACTGGCGCTCGTGCCGGAAATCGACTGGATTGCTTTTGCTGAGCGCGCGAGTCTCCTGCCAGATTTGTGCCGCGAGACGGAGCAGGCGGGCGAAGGGCTTTTCCGCCTGGCCGGCGCTCTGCTGGAACATAATAACGCCCTGCGCGTCCTGCCGGAAAAAATGGGCACGGCCGCTTTTGACGCTTTCACGGTGGAAACGGAAAACCTGATCAACGCGCTGAGCCGCCTGACCGCCGTGCTGACGCAGATGGAGAAGCTGCTCTTCCTGGACAACCAGCAATTGAGCGAGCTGCGCCGCCTGCTGGCCCGTCACCGCAGCGAAGCGCAGGGCGCGGCGGACGGGTTGGCCGGCATC
>JAISQG010000131.1 GCA_031274335.1 Gracilibacteraceae bacterium | reverse complement strand
AGGGCCGCTGCCTGTGCGCGTGCCGGCGTTGATGAACTTCACCGGCTCGGCCGCCGTGCCGCCGGCGGCAAAAGAGGTGACCGCCGGGCGCTCATCCGTGAGGCCGGCCGTGATGTCATGGTAAAACTCGCTGAAAGCCATCGGCGTTTCGCCGTAAAGCACAGCGGGCGCGCCGCTTCCCGCCGCGGGGAATGTCAGGCTGGCCGCCAGGCGCGAACGCCCGCTTTGCGTCACGCTCAATGCGCCTCCTGTCACGCCGGCCGGCGCCTCGAGTTTAACGACGGCGGCGGAACCGCTCGCGGTCAGCACGGGCGTGGGAGCGAGGGCCGCCCCGTTCAGGGCGTATTCCCCCTTGGTATAATCGCCGGTCACATTGAGCAGGACATAGTTGACGGCCGCGCCGGAAGCCGGATCAGTGACGGAGTAAGCACCGCCGTCCACCAGGCTCACGGATATGCCGCCCGGTGACGGCAGAGAATTGTTGCCGCTTGATCCGGGAATGGGCGTCGGCGCGGTTCCGCCGCCCCCGGAGGGCAATGTGCCGGAAGCGGCCTGCGTCACTGTCGTGAGCGCGTTGCTCGAAACGGCGCCCGTTCCGCCGATGGCGGTGATAGCGGCCGTTTTGGCGCCGATCACGTTTTGCAGCGCGGCGGCGGCGTCCGAGCCGGCTGTCACGCTGCCGGGCGCGAGAAAGAGCGGCGCGCCGCTCAGATAAGCGGAAGCCGTGACCGCGTCCACAAGGTGAGCGGGTTCGCCGCTGGAAACAAAGAGGCCGCGGCTGTAATCAAAACTGCCAGCAAAATATTCCAGAATTGCCACATTATTGGCATAAGGGTCATCGGCGCCGATGCGCGTCACAGCGGGCAAAGAAGCGACAGCGGCCTCGCTGATCAGCCCCGTGCCGCCGATAACATAAGTCTTCGTCACGCCGCTCTGTCCGCTCAGCCAGGCGGAGACGGCGGGCGCCAGCGCGTCAGCGGCGGCGGGAAAAAGCACCCAGCCATTGGCCGCGGCCAGCGAAGCCATGGAAAGCGCGTCGGCGTCATTCTGCGTGGATGTGAAAACAACGGTGGTAATCGCGTGGTATTTGGCGATTTCCTTGGCGATGTTGACGGCCGTTTCAAAGCGGTTGGCGCCGCCCAGAGAAACAGCGGTCAGATTGCGGGCGCTGAGCGCGTCATGCACGGACTGCGTAATGACGCCCGTTCCGCTCACGATGTAGACATTTTTCGCGCCCAGACGGCTGAACTCGGACAAAGTGGCCGGGGTCAGCGTTTTGCCGTCCGTCAGCAAAATAGGCGCTCCCAGCGCCTTGGCCAGCGGCCCGGCGCTCAGGGCGTCCGTGCGGTTGGCGTCCGCGGCGGGGGCGAGAACCACATTTTCCGCCGCCGTCCACCCGGCTTGCGAAACGGCTATGGCCGTCGCATACCGGTCAAGCCCGGAAATGCGGTTCTCATCCGCTCCGAGCAACGAAACCGGTATCATTGTGGCAAGTAAAAAGGCAATGCAAAGCACAGAAACAAATTTTTGTTTTCTCACGAAGGCTTCCTCCCTTATTGTGGCGCGCCGATAACGGTAAAATTCGTTAGCAATTGCTAACATCAAGTTAGCATAAACTAATGATTTTTGCAATAGGGAAAGATGGTTACGGAGAAATAATTTTTTATGTCTCTCGGATCAATTTTTTCGCGTCCACTTCGGCGTTCCAGCGGGCGACCGCCGTGAGCAGACGGGTGTAAAGCTCCGTGTCGGTCAGGTCGTCGATGTCGTTCAGCTTGAGAAAATCGGCGTTGGCGCTGAAGCGGCCGGGAATTTCGCTCACCTGCTCCAGTATGCCGTATTCCGCGCCGTGCAGCCCGATAAATTGCCAGAACACCGGAAATCTGGAAGTTTTTATTAAAATTTCTTCTATTTGCCATTCGGCGCTCAAATGCCCGTCCGTGAGAAAAAGCGTCAGCACCGGCTCGCGCGAGCTGGCGTAAATCATCATAATATCGCGCATGGCCTCCGCTTCGTTGTTGTACTGGTAGTTTAACATGCTCATCCACCGTTCGTAGCCGCCGGAGACGTCAAAGCTGTAAGAGCGGGCGTTTTCCATCAGCACGGGGTCAAACTGGCGGCTTTTGGCGGCAAACGCCCAGAAATCCATGCTGACGCTCTCGTGCAGCACCGTGGCCAGCGGAAAGAGCTTGTCGATCGCGCGCTGAACGCGGCCGTTTTCGTATATTTCATACATCGAGCCGGAGGCGTCGGCTACGAGCACCGTGCGCACCGGGCGGCGCACGGAATCCGGCAGAATATTCACGCAGGAGAAAAGACTGCGGTAAAGCGGAGCCAGATACTGCCGTTCGCCTGTCGCCTGGCGCAAAAGGCCCTGCATCCGCTCCACCACGCCGGGAGGCAGGGACAGGCGGCCGATTTCCGCTTCTCCCGCCGCGAGCGGCGGAACGACGGGCAGCGGTTCATCATGTATGAGCGCGCCGCCGTAGTTTTCCGCAAGCGCCCGGAATCCGCCCCTGAAGCCGCGCCCGACCGCGGCCAGCCGCCAGGTGCCGTCCTTGCGGTAAACCTCGCAAATCACGAGTGAGCGTTCGGAGGTAAATTCTTTGCCTTCGTAAGAATATTTCAACACTTCGCTTTTGCCTTGCAAAAAGCGGATGAAGCCTTTGTCCATATGGCGCATGCCGTCCTGGGTTTCGCTGGCCGCCGTGAAGGCGAGGCGCTCAATGGACGGCGGCAGCTTAGCCAAATCGACGCGAAAGCGGAACAATTGGGCAAAAGTGCCCTGCGTCACGCAGATTTCTCCGTCAGGCGAGGAATTTTGCTTGTCGTACACCAAATAACGGTTGTCCGCCAACCGCCCGCCCGAGCCCAGCCCAAAACAGGCATAGCGGATATTCATCGCCGCCTTGTGATAACATTCCACTTCAAATTCCAAGCCGGCGGCGTGTCTGGCCAAAGGCTCTTTTTGACCCCGGAGCAATTCCATGCCGATTCTTCCTTCCGCTGTTTAATCAGCTGATAACTTTCATATATTCTGCCTTGCCAATGGTATTCCCTGCAAAAAACGGCAAAAAATTTCGCCC
>JAISQG010000064.1 GCA_031274335.1 Gracilibacteraceae bacterium | reverse complement strand
TCCAAGCGCGCGCCCGCCGCTTCCTCCATATTCACTTCCTGCCAGACGCCGCAGGGCAGACCCTCGCCGCGCTCATTTTCCTTCATCATTTTCCTTCGCCTTGAGCGCCGCTCTGTCTTCACGCAGAATTAAGGCGCAAAGCAGGATGCCGCTTACCACGATCGCGCTGTCCGCCAGATTGAATATATAAGACCATATTTTGAAATCCAGGAAGTCCACGACTTCTCCAAGCGTCAGCCGGTCAAACAGATTGCCCAGCGCGCCGCCCGCTATTAAGCCGACACAGCATTGTGCCGCGGCGGGCAGAGCCGCGACGCGGCGGCGGAAAACAATCAGCGCGCCCAGGGCGAGCAATCCGGTCACGACGAACAGCCAGCCCTGCCCGGACAAAAAACCGAAAGCCGCGCCCGGATTCATAATGTACGTCAGGTGGAAAAAGTTGGGAATTATTGATACGCTTTCTCCGATGTCCATATGCCCGCGCACCCAATATTTGGCGGCCCGATCCGCGATAAAAATCGCGCCGAGCGGAATCCATACGCGCCAGCCCATTATTTAAAAAACAATGGTCGCCGTGTCCCCGTTCCTAGCGCCCATGCAGTTGGCCTCATCCGTGTCAATATGCAAATCCAGGGCAAAATCGTCGCGCACGCGCACAAGCACTTCCTCCAGGCAGCCGCCTCTCGGTCCGTCCAGCTTGACTTTCACAATCTGTTTGTCGCTCAGTCCGTAATTTTTCGCTTCCGGCGGCGTCATGTGCAAATGCCGCTGGGCACAGATTACGCCGCGCGGAATTGTGACGCGGCTGCCGTTCGGGGCTTCCAGTGTCAGCCCCTCCGTCCCTTCCAGATTGCCTGAGTCGCGCAGCGCCGCTTTGACCCCCAGCCGCACCGCGTCGGTCAGCGCCAGCTCCACCTGTGTTTCGCCGCGCACGGGGCCAAGCACCCGCACGCCCGGCAGCGATCCTTTCGGTCCGATCAGCGTCACGGTTTCCGCGCAGGCAAATTGGCCCGGTTGGCTCAAATCCTTCGTTTTGGTCAGGCTGTATCCTTCTCCGAACAGCGCGGCCAAATCCGCGGGGGAAAGATGCAGATGTTTGTTGGATACGCCTACATTGACTGGAAAAGATGGCATTTGACAGACTTCTCCTTTCGGCGGGGACGGCTCCCCTCCTAGCATTTCTTTCTATTCTATCGCATCAGCGGCAAAATGCAAGTCCCGGCCGAATTCTTTTTTCAGCAGAGCGAAGATCAGTCCGTCCCTGTAAGCGCCTTCCGTATAATAAGCCTCCCGCAGGACCCCCTCCTGCACAAAGCCCGCCCGGCGATAGCAGGCGGCGGCGCGGGAATTCCCTTCCCATGTTTCCGCCGTGAGGCGGCGAAAATTCCATTGCGCGAAAAGGTAGCGGCAAAAAGTAATGAGAGCGTCCGTGCCCAAGCCCCGCCCCCAATTTTCCGGCCGGCCCAGGCCCAGAAACAGGCGGGCGGAGCGGGCGGACGGGTTCATCAGATCAAAACCGATCGTGCCGATGAGTTCATCCTCGCTGTTCAGTATCGCGTGACGATTGGGATCCTCATCGTAAAAACGGGCGGCGATTTCATCACGGCGCAAAAACGAGGCCTGCGGCCAGCCGCCGCTCACCGCCAGCACAAAGGCCGGATCGCTGTACCATAAATAAAGCTGCTCCAGATCATCCGCCTCCAGCGGCCGGATGCGCGTTTTTTTCCCTTTTATCAAATTTAAGCCTCCTTTTCCGGAAAAGGAAACGAAGCCGCCAACAGTATATATGATACCACCGACAGCCCCGTTTTTCAATGAGTATTTCCTGTTATCACCCGTATCATAGGCTGTTGGATTATACTCCGTAGGGGCAACCGTCTCGGTCGCCCGCTGTCCCCCGTGGGCCCGCCAAATCAAAAGAAAGAACATGGTAAAAAATAGTGACGACCAGGAAGGCGAGCATCCGGATGAAAGAGAACAGGAGATTGGCAATGTTGTTCATGAAGGCGTCGCCAGCTTCCAGAAGCCCGGTTTTTTTGATGTCAAGGAAATAGTTGTCCCTGTATTCGGGATTCAGGAATCTTTCATCGCCAGTAAGGAGAGTGTCGAAGGCGCCAGCATTTATTCCCCCGCTGGCGCTCGCCGGCACAGGGAGACAGAAATAAAGTATGGATAGTATTGACAGACAGAAGAAAAGCTTGCGCATCATTTAGACCATTCCGTTGGCTTGGGCAGAGACCAGCAAGCAGTAACAGAAGGAGAGGGAACCAGCGTGTTATACCTGATGGATGCGTTCTTAAAAATAAGACCTCCATTTACCAGTGTGACCGCGATCATGGCGTGAAAAGAAAAAGGGTTTGTGGGAATAGTAGCATAAGTATCATTCGGCGGTAAAAACTCAATTTCTTGTACGGTGGAGGCATTCAGGGGAATGGTCAGCCTCCACAGCGGCGTTCCGGTGACTTTTTCGGCGGTCATGCCCGGAATGCTGCCCGGAACGCCCTGAATGCTAGGATAGGTTTCGTCGGTCGCCTGAATGCTTGCGACAAGGCCGCCTTCCTTGATCAGGGAAACAAGATAATCTCTGGAGAAGGGGTAGACAGGCACGATGAATATGTCATCTTCGCCGGCGTATTGCGCGGACGAAAAAGCATAGCCGTTACCGTCACCGGAGCGCCGTACACTGGCTGTGAAGGGCAGAAGCGCGTCAATTTCCGGGGCGTAAAAATCATGCCGGATGGCGGCCAGAAAAGAC
>JAISQG010000042.1 GCA_031274335.1 Gracilibacteraceae bacterium | reverse complement strand
ATGTAGGCCAATCCGGCTGCCGCGAGCATATTCACCACAAATCCGCTGATAAAAACCGAACTGTCAAAATGATCCTCCTGGTAAGCGCGAATACCGCCCATAATGGAATCAAGCGCCACGAGCAACGCGACAGAACAATATTTGGCATAAGCCGGCGGAATGGTCACCGGGCTGAGAAAGCCGATGATAAGGCCAAGCGCCAGGCCAAAAAGCGGCAGGACAACTAAATTCATTTTCATTGAAAGGCACCATATAATCTAAAATTCCCCATGCTTTATTGTACATGTTGGCGCGGCAAAAGTAAATGAAAATTTTTGCCCAGCCGCCCGAATGCCGCCGAAATCCGAAATTAACTGCCCAGCACCGGTTTGCTCGAAGTGAGGTCGATATACCTGACGCCGGGGGCAATCAATCCGAATTCCTCACCTCCCATGATCTCCAGCAGCAGAGCGAATTTTCCGGCATACTGATCCGTTTTGCCCAGACGCACTTCTATGCCGGAAGTCAAAAAAATCGTGATCTGCCCGGCGTCGTTCAGATTGACCTCGCCAATCAGCGGCGCCATCTCCGGCGGCATTTGCCTCAGCATAATCAGCACGGATCCCAGCCGGCCTGAGCTTATCTGTTTGCCCGGCCCCGGATTGCCCTCCAGTCCTATGTTGGTTATGACGGGCAGGCTTCCGCGCGGCCATGCTTCGTAGACGCGCAGAATAAAGCCCTGCCGGTCGATTTCGATCGCTCCGTCCCCGTCCGGCTTCAAAATCAACGCCGCCGGCTGCCGCTCCGTCACATTGATGATGAGTCCGCCCGGAAAATTCTTTTTCACCTCCGCGCCGGCCACAAGCGGATTCATTTCCACCTTTCTGGCCAGCGCTTTCGCTTCAGCCAGAAAAAGATTGTCTCCCGGCTTAACGCCCGCCAGGCGCAGGACGTCGCTCTCCCGCAATTGCACCAGCCCTTCGGTGCGGATGGCCGTTATGGCAAAAAACTGGGAACGGACGAACAGGAAAAAACAGAGCATCAAAAAGCATATCAGCATGGCCCTCCCCAGCAGCGAGAATTTCCTTTTCATAAAATTTTTATCTCCGTCTCCAGGCGAATGTGAAAACGGCGCTCCACATCCTCCCGCACCGCGGCGATCAATTCCCTGATGTCCGCGGCTGTCGCACCGCCGCTGTTAATGATAAAATTCGCGTTGCGGGCCGAAATCTCCGCTCCCCCGGCTCGCCGGCCTTTCCAGCCAGCCATCTCTATCAGGCGGCCGGCAAAATCACCCGGCGGGTTGCGAAACACACTGCCGGCGCTCGCGACCCCAAGCGGCTGGCTTTGACGGCGCCGGGTCTGCCAAGTGTCCATGTCGCGCCGGATCAGCGCTTCCTCCCTCGCCCGCAGCCGCAAAACCGCTCCGGTCACGAAGCGTCCGCCCGCTTGCAGGGCGCTGCGGCGATAGGAAAAGCCCAGCTCCGCCCCGCTGCACTCCCTAAAGCCGCCTTCCTCCGTGAATAGCCGCGCCCGGAGCACCAGGCCGCTCATATCACCGCCGTAGGCCCCGGCATTCATGACGACGGCTCCGCCCAGAGTGCCGGGTATGCCGCAGGCAAATTCCAGCCCGGACAAAGAGCGCCGGGCGGCTTCCTGAGCCAGCGCAGGCAGCGTACAGCCGGCGCCGGCCGACACGCCGTCTTCCCGCCAGATTGTTTGCCGCAATCCGGTCGTCATAAGCACAATCCCTTCCCAGCCCCCGTCCGGCGCCAGCACATTGGAACCCCGTCCCAGCACCAGCGTCCGCAGGCCGCTCGCGCGTCCATGCCGCAGCACCAGCGCCAATTCTTCTTCATCCGCCGGCCAGACAGCGAAAGTGGCCGGCCCGCCCACGCGCCAAGCCGTCAGCTTGCTCATGGGCCAGTCCCGCTCGATGCGGCCTCTAATCTCCAATCCTACCACAAGGCGTCCCCTCACATTTAATGCCAGGCAGTTTCCTGCAAAATTCCCACTATATTCCGGAGGGCATCCGGCGGGAAAACCCCGCGCGCCCGCTCCCCCATATCCGCCCGCCGAGCCGGATCAGCCAGCAGCGCGGTCACGCGCGTCCAGAGCGCGTCCGCCGTAATGTCGCGGTCATGGACGACCAGCGCCGCGCCCTTGGCCGCGAAGGCCGCGGCGTTAAATTCCTGATGGTTGCCCGCCGCATGGGGGTAAGGCACAAGGATGGCCGCCCGCCCGGCCGCCGCCAGCTCCGCCAGCGTGGCCGCACCGGCCCGCGCCAGGCATATATCCGCGGCTGCCAGCGCCGCCGGCATTTCATCCAAATACGGCAGGACACGCCAGCCGGGCCTCTCCGCCTCCGGCCCGGCCGCCGCCAATTCCGCCATAATTTCCTCATGCGTTTCTCGGCCCGTCGCCCAAAGAAGCTGGACTTCTTCCCGCTCTGCCAGCCGGGGCAGCAGAGCGAGCACAGCCCGGTTCAGGCTGAGAGCGCCGCGGCTGCCGCCCGTGACCAGCAGCACCGGCTTCCTCGCGTCAAGACCGAAAAGCGCCGCTCCTTCCGCTCTTGCCGGCGCGCCGATGGCCGGACGTACCGGCAGCCCGGTCACATGGACATTCTTCCTGTTTTTGTAATATTCGGAACTTTCCGCGAACGTCAGCAAAACGGTGCGGGTCACGCGGCCCAAAACCCTGTTCGTCAACCCGGGTAGCGCGTTCTGCTCATGCACGGCAGTCGGAATACCGAAAAAAGCTGCGCTGAGAACAACCGGCCCGGAAACATATCCTCCCGTGCCGACCACGAGATCAGGGGAAAACTCCTTCAGAATCCTTTTTGTCTCCCATAGAGCCTGTCCCGCCGCGCCCGCCGCCTTTATGAGCGCCGGGCTGAGACGGCGCGGCAGCCCGCGCCCGGAGACGCCGCGAAAAGCAAAGCCCGCCGCCGGCACAATCCGCGCCTCCATGCCATCCCGTGTGCCGACATAGAGGATTTCGCACCCCGCTCCGGCCAGGCCCTCCGCTATGGCCAGCGCCGGGTAAATATGCCCTCCCGTGCCCCCGCCTGTCACAATGACGCGCATATCGGCCCCGCCCCGAGAGGAAGTTTGTTTACTTTTTCCGGGTCTGTTGTTATAATGATTGTTTGAACGAGACAAAACAGGAGATATAACATGTTTTTCGTCCTTTTCGCTGCGGCCGCGTTTTTTCTCGCTGCCTTGATTTTCAGCGGTGCCTTCTGGCTGCCAGCCATGTTCGGGCCGGTGCGGGCCGACCAGATCCTCTTTCAGGCCCGCGTCCCCGCCAAAGGCGCTGATCACGCCCTCGTGCGTTCCTTTGTCGTCCGCTGTCTCCT
>JAISQG010000019.1 GCA_031274335.1 Gracilibacteraceae bacterium | reverse complement strand
CCAAGGCGGGAGGGATTGATCCAGAACCCGACCTTATTGCCCATGCTTTGCCTCCGCTCCGTGAAATGAGCTTCCCCGCAACATTATCTCACAGAAAGGCGTGAATTTCAATAGCCAAGGCGCGTTTTATCCGTCTTGCCGCAGGCACCGGTTGCTGTTCAGATGGGTTAGGGGTTAGTGATTGCCGGATCAAGTCGCCAACCTTTCTCGCACCGCCAGCAGAAATTCTTCCGAGCCCGCGACTTTTTTTTGCGCCAGCTGAGAAATGGAAGCCAGATCCCCTGTCATCACGCCTTCGGCAATCGTGCGCAACGTCGCCTTTTCCAGCCGGACGGCAAAATCGGCCAAATCTTCGCTGGCATCCATTTCCGCGCGTTTCCGCAGCGCACCCGTCCAGGCGAAAATCGTCGCGACGGAATTTGTCGAAGTCTTTTCCCCTTTCAGGTGTTTATAATAATGGCGTTGCACAGTGCCATGCGCGGCTTCGTATTCATAGGCCCCCGCCGGGGAAACCAGCACGCTCGTCATCATGGCCAGACTGCCAAAGGCCGTCGCCACCATATCGCTCATCACATCGCCATCGTAATTTTTGCAGGCCCAGATGAAACCGCCTTCCGAACGCACAACCCGGGCCACCGCGTCGTCAATCAGCGTGTAAAAATACTCGATCCCGGCCTGACGGAAAGCGGCGTCAAACTCCGCCTCATAGATTTCCGCGAAAATGTCCTTGAAACGGTGATCGTATTTTTTGGAGATGGTGTCTTTCGTGGCAAACCACAAATCCTGCTTCACGTCAAGCGCGTACCTGAAGCAGGAGCGCGCGAAGCTCATGATGCTCGCGTCCGTGTTATGCATGGCCAGAGCGACGCCGGCACCGTCATAGGCATGGATAAGTTGGCTCGTTTGCGTGCCGTCAGCCGCCGTGATCACGAGCTCGGCTCGCCCGCCCGCCGGAACCGCTGTTTCCACACCCCGGTATACATCGCCGTAGGCATGCCTGGCAATCGTAATCGGTTTTTGCCAGCCGGGAATAAGCGGGCGGATGCCCTCGGCCAGTATCGGCGCGCGGAAAACCGTGCCGTCCAAGATGGCCCGGATGGTTCCGTTCGGGCTTTTCCACATCTCACGCAAATTGTATTCCCGCACGCGCTCCGCGTTCGGCGTGATAGTCGCGCATTTGACGGCCACGCCCAGACGCAACGCGGCGCGGGCCGCTTCTTCCGTGACGCGGTCTCCTGTTTTGTCCCTGTTTTCCAAGCCGAGGTCGTAATATTCCGTCTTGAGGTCAACATAGGGCAAAATCAGGATTTCCTTAATATTCTGCCAAATGATGCGCGTCATTTCATCGCCATCCATCTCCACCAGCGGCGTTTTCATAAGAATCACGGTATTTTCCTCCAATCCGTTTCCGAGCCTTCCTTCTCCTGGCCGGCCTGAAAAATTTTGTTGAAATAGCCCAGTATTTCGCGCCGCCGCACTATGCCGATAAAAATGCCCTGATCGTCAACTACGGGAACGAAATTTTGAGTCGCGGCCCGCGAAAGCAAATCGGTGATTTCCGCGTCAATCCGCACGGGCTCGTTCTGCTTTATGCGGCCTATTTCTCCGAGCTTGATCTGATCCATGTTGCTGAAAGTCAAAAAAAGCGTGTTTTTTAGCTTGCGGAGCAAATCACCCTCGGTCAGCGTCCCCACATAGCGCCCCGCGTCGTCAAGCAGCGGCACGGCGGAATAGCCGTGGTATTCCATGCGTTCCACGGCCTGACGCATGGTGGACCCGATATTCAGGCACACCACATCCTTTTTGGGAATCAGAAAAAAAGCTATATTCATATCACCGTCTAATCCCCGCGCTTTTCAGCAGACTTTGCGCCGCTCCCAGCCGCGCGATCGGCACGCGGAACGGCGAACAGGAAATATAATTCAGATTCAGCTTTTGGCAGAGGTCGATCGACGAGGGGTCGCCCCCGTGTTCGCCGCAGATGCCGATTTTGAAATCCGGCTTGACTCCGCGGGCCAGCTCCACGCAAATGCCCATGATTTTGCCCACGCCGCCGGGATCCAGCACCGCGAACGGATTATGAGGCAAGATGCCGTCATCAAGGTAAACCGGCAAAAACTTGCCTTCCGCGTCGTCGCGCGAAAAACCGAATGTCGTCTGCGTCAGGTCGTTCGTGCCAAAGGAGAAAAAGTCCGCGTAACGCACGATTTCGTCCGCCGTGAGCGCCGCCCGCGGTATCTCGATCATCGTGCCCACTTTATACGGTATTTTCACGCCCTGTTCCCGCATGACCTGCTGCGCGATGTCCTCCGTCTGGGCCCGCAAAATCTCCAGTTCCTTATAGTGGACGACCAGCGGGATTTTGACCTGGGGCAGCGCTTTCACCCCTTCCCTGACCAGGCGGGCCGCCGCCTGAAATATCGCGCGCGACTGCATGGCGTAAATATCCGGGAAGGAAATGCCGAGCCGGCAACCGCGATGTCCGAGCATGGGGTTTTCCTCGTGCAGCGCGCGGACGCGCTTCAGCACGCCCTCTTTTCTGTAGATTTCCTGCTGCGTTTCCCTTGTTTCGTGATCCTCGCGCAGGCGGAGCATGATGATTTCTTCCGTCAGGTCTTCAATGGAGGGCAAAAACTCATGCAACGGCGGGTCAAGCAACCGGATCGTCACCGGCAGGCCAGCCATGGCTTTCAGGATGCCGTAAAAATCCTCCTCCTGCATGACGAGCAGCTTGGCGAGAAAAGGCGCGCGCTCCGCCGCGTCGTTCGCCAGGATCATTTCCTGCACAATCGGCAGGCGAGCCTGGTTCATGAACATATGCTCCGTGCGGCAGAGACCGATGCCCTCGGCCCCGAACGACCGCGCCTTCGCCGCGTCTTCCGGCGTGTCGGCGTTGGCCATCACGCTCATGGAGCGAATTTCGTCCGCCCAGGCCAAGATGGCCAGAAACTCGTCACTCAGTTCCGGATCCACCATCGGGATCACGCCGCGCATGACACGCCCTGTCGCCCCGTCGATGCTGATTTCGTCGCCTTCGGTGAAAATCTCGCCTTCCACCGTGAATTTATGCTCCGCGTAAGATATTTTTAGGGCTTCGCAGCCGCAGACGGCCGGCTTGCCCATATGCCGCGCCACAACCGCCGCGTGGCTCGTCATGCCGCCCCGGCTCGTCAGGATGCCTTGCGCAGCCAGGACGCCGTGGATATCGTCCGGCGTCGTCTCCATGCGCACGAGTATGACTTTTTCCCCGTCGTCCCCCTTTTTTTCCGCCACGTCGGCGTCAAAAACCACGCGGCCCGAAGCCGCTCCCGGCGACGCGGGCAACCCTCTGGCGATCACGTCAAGGCGGGCGCTGTCGTCGATGCGCCGGTGCAGCAATTGATCGAGCTGGGCGGGGTCGATTTTCCGCACGGCTTCCTCCTTGGAAATCAGGCCCTCGCGGCAAAGCTCCACCGCGATGCGGATGCCGGCAGCGGCTGTGCATTTACCGTTGCGCGTTTGCAGGATAAAAAGACGCCCCTTTTCAATAGTGAACTCAATGTCCTGCATATCGCGGTAATGCTTTTCCAGCCGGTCCGCGATTTCGGTGAATTGCGCGTAAACCTCCGGGCTGTCCGCCGCGAGCGTGCTGATCGGCTTTGGCGTGCGGATGCCGGCCAC
>JAISQG010000277.1 GCA_031274335.1 Gracilibacteraceae bacterium | reverse complement strand
CTGGAAGCCGATATGGCGACGCTCAGTGCCGGGCAAAAAAAGAAGGTGCTGCTTGCGGGAAGCTTGTGCGAGCAGGCACACCTTTATGTTTGGGATGAGCCGCTGAATTACATTGATGTGTATTCCCGCATGCAAATTGAGGAGCTTATTTTAACGCACCGGCCCACACTTCTCTTTGTGGAACATGACAAGACTTTTTGCGATAGGGTGGCCACGGCGCAGATCCAACTGTGAAGCCGCTGTTGCTACCGATTCGATTGGCCGTACCGCCGCAGGCATCAAATTGAAACTATGGCGGGTTACGGCAGATTGGGACTCGCGAATAGGAGACTCCATTCAGCGAAGCTGAATGGTTAGTCGAACTTATGCGAGTCCTTAGCTGCCGTACCGCCGCAACCATTGAATTGAAACTATGGCGGGTTACGGCAGATTGGGACTCGCGAAGACGCACTGCGCTGTATCGGCTTCGCCGCGCGGTCGCGCGCCCTGCCTCGTTGCAGCATGGTCGCGTTGGTCTGGTTAGCACACATCCGTTTCTTCCAACGCTCCCTGCTGCTGCCGATAGGGGCGCTCCCTGTTTCCCTGCGGGCGGTCGCGCGCCCTGCCTCGTTGCAACATCACCGCCTGACGCAAGTTCGCACACATCAGTTTTTCTCCAGGCGGTGTGTTGCTGCCGATAACCGCGCTCCCTGCATCGCTGACGCGCGGTCGCGCGGTTATCCCCCGATTTCGTGCATTTTTCGGGTCACGGGAACGAAATTTTCTTCCCTGATCAGATGGCGTAGCGGCTTGTTGAGGATGCCGCCGCGTAAAAATTCCTCCACCCGTTCCTCGCCGTAATCGCGAAAATCCAGTTCCTCTGCGGAATGGAGGCAGGATTTCAGCTTGCCGTCCGGGGTGAGGCGGATGCGGTTGCACTCCGCGCAAAAATGGCTGCTCAAAGGACTGATCAATCCGACCGAACCCCGGCCCCCCGGCAGTTTGTACATGCGGGCCACCATCCCGCCGCTTTGGGCAGGCAAGGGGATAAGCCGGGGCACACGGCGCAGCACTTCTGAGTTGGAAATGAAATGGTTTGCTTCCCAGTCGCTGGCCTCCCCCAGCGGCATCAGCTCGATAAAACGCACTTCGATCCCCTGATGCGTCGTCAAGCCGACAAAGTCTTCTATTTCATCGTCATTGACGCCTCCGATCAGGACGACGTTGATCTTCACGGGGCTGAGTCCGGCTTCCCGCGCGGCCCGGACGCCCTCCATCAGACGAGGCAGGCTGCCGCGGCGCGTAATGGCGCGGAAATTTTCCTCCCGCAGACTGTCCAAGCTGATATTGACGCGATCCAGCCCGGCCCGCCTGAGATCTTCCGCGTATGCGCTCAGGAGTGTGCCGTTTGTTGTCATCGTCAGTTCGCGCAAACCTTCTTTTTTCAGAGCGGCCAGGTTCCGGATCAGACCGACAACGCCTTTGCGCACAAGAGGTTCGCCGCCCGTGACGCGGATTTTTTCAATGCCCAGACCCACGGCCACGCGGGCGATTTTCTCTATCGTCTCCAGCTTCAGGATATCCCGGTGTTCCAGCTTGGGTTTGCCCTCCTCCGGCATACAGTATCTGCACCGGAGATTGCAGCGGTCGGTGACGGAAACCCGGAAATAATTGATAACGCGGTTGTATTTGTCCAGCATTTGTTCGTCCTCCAGCAACACTGATTTCACCGTGAGCGCGGTGGAGCCACAATAAGTATGAATATTTTGTATATTTATGCCGAGCCGGGATGCGGTTCGCGCGGATTGCGGCATGGCGACCGTCTTGCGCTGCAAGCACGGCCGCCATAACTGGCTTTTCACGCCTTTTTCACTTTTCCTCTTTATCTTCGTCCGGCTTCTTGAACATATCTTCGGTAAACTCAGTTTTGCAGAAAGGGCATTTCTTCTGGACAACCCCGCCTATGACCGGGACTTTTTTGCCGCAAATCGGGCACTCCATGGGCTTGCCGGCAGCAGTCGGTCTAAAACACATAATAATTCCTCCTATTAATTATACTCATACTTGGCGGTAGCGACGAGCCAAGCGTTGGCTTTCGTCCGCAGCGCCGCCTCCCTCAGCATGTAATGCCGGCCTGTGCCTTCAAATTCTTTGCGGGCGTTTTCTTCGTTGCCGGGCGCCATGCGTTTCAAAGCTTCTTCTATATCTTTTTCATCCGCTTCCAGCTTCAGATGCCGCGCCAGAGCATCGAGCGAAAAGCTTTGCCTCAGCCGCTCCCGCGTTTCCAGCATTACTTGCAGCGAAAACTGCTGCTCCGGAATGCCTCGCTGCTTAAAAAAGTCCTGCATCGTTATCCCCGCCGCCTCGCACTGCTTGCGCAAATTGGCGAGCAGTTCCACCTGGGTGTGCTCATAGATGTCATCGGGAATGTTGCCGACCAGACGGTTCGCGAGAGCGGAAGCGGTGAGGAAATACTTGGACTCCTCTCTTTGCCGCTCTTTCGCCTTAAGACCGGCGGCGCGTATCCGCGTGCGCAATTCCTCCGCGGTGTTCGCTCCCGGAATGTTGGCCGCCACCCATTCGTCCGTGAGCTCCGGCACAGTCTTTTTGCTGATTTGCAGAACCCTGACCGCCGAAACAACCGGCACTCCCCGCCCCGGCCTTCCGTCCGGCATTTCGGCCCCCGGCAGTTCAAACGAGATTTTTCGTTCTTCTCCCGCTTGCGCCCCCAAAAGTCCTTCATCAAAAGCAGCTGGCAGAAAGCCCTCTCCCAGAGTGTAGGCGCGGCGCGGCGCGGTCATCGCGGCCACTTTTTCGCCGTTATCGGAGCGCAGCGTTTCGATGGCTATGAATACGTCGTCTCCCGCCTTGACTTTTGCCCCGGCATCGGCGGCGCTGACGCTGTGGCGCTCCAGCAGCGCCCGGAGCTGCGCCTTTACTTCTTCGTCGCTCACCGTCAGAGGCGGCAGCCTGACCGTGACCGGTTCGTAGGAAGACAGCTCGTAACGCGGCTTGGGACGCATGGTCACGGTGAAGGAAAAATCCCGGCCCCCTTTCAACCGCTTATTCGTTTTGGCAACGGGATCCAGAATAATCTCAACCCCGCTTTCCTCGATGGCATAAGGCGTCAAAGAGCTCATGGCGTATTCGTTGAGGAAGGCTTGCACCTTCAACTCTCCGCCCAGTTCCCGGACGCGGCTTTCCAGGGCGTCCGCCGCCACAGCGCTCAAATCATATTTCTGCTGCATGGCAAAGGCCAGCACCGCCCCTTTGGCCAGATCGGCGGTGACTGAGGCGGGCACCGTCACCTGGAGGACGGCGTTTCCGTCAGCCAGCATGCCCTTTGTGACTATAAGGCCGAATTTATTCATCGCTCTTTTCCGCCTGCTTGTAAAACGCTTTTACCAGGGCACCGGGGTTGCCGTCGTCATCAATGTCTTTGGCTAAAGCCTGAGCCGATAAAATTACCGGCGTCACGTCGCTTTTTACCGTCCGAAAAAATTCCCTGCCCTCCGCCCGGGTGTAAAACAGGGGGTTATAGCGCTCCAGCGCGGTGAAGAAACCGTCGTAGGAAATATGCCGCCGCACCGTCAGGAGATCGCGGAGTGTCTGACCGGAGCCGGCAAGGAATTTGCGCAGAAGGTCCGGCCCGCCGTCCCCGGTATAGGTTTCAATCAGATGGCCGAAGGCTTGCTCCTTGGGATAAGGGCCTTCGGCGTAGGCTTGAAGCAAAGAAGGAAAAGCGCGCACCTTAGGCGCCCGCCAGGGATAGGCGGCATACTCGCAGGCTTTGATAAACAGCTCTATCCCGTTCAGGATGGAATAAACAAGGGGCACGCATGAGCGGAAGTCGCTTTGCCCCTCAGGCGGCGCCTGAACCTCCTGATAGTACTGCCGGAATTTGCCTTCCCGCATCACCGGGTCGATACTGCCCTCCGCCTCGCCCACGCCGGCCAGATAGTCCGCTAAGGCGAACGATTCTCGTGCCGACATCCATGATGATTTTGCGTGCTTATACCTGTCGGGATTGCCGGGCTGAGTCATGCTTTACCCTCCTTTAGGAACTGTCCTCGAATAACTTGCACATATTGCCGTCAGGCGGCACAGAGCCCGCCGGCTTTTAAGCCGGCAGGCGAATAAACGAAACCCTAACGGGTGCCGGGACGCACGCGTTCGACCTTTGCGGGGTCGAGCGGCGCGCCGCATTTTTTACATTTCGTTGCTGACGGGCCGTTCTGTGTCTGGCAGATGAGACATTTGCCCCTTGGCACTATTTTGGACTCCACCAGTCCTTTGCAGCGTCCGCAGCCTGAACAACCGTACCCGCATGACACTTGAAAATACCTCTCAGTTGCTCTCACTTAATCGTTTTGCCGCCGATGATGCCGGCGTCATCTGCCTTTTCGTTGCCGGAGAGGCGGGTGGTTTGATAACCGCGCATCGGCTTGATCATAAAAGCCTTCTTGGGCGGGACGTAGAAAATGCCCACTTTACCGATGCCGGTTTTGTCGGTGCCCAGTGCCGCATAGATATCCTCAGGGGTTTTGCCTTCGGCAAGCTGCCCGTTGAGCCATGCTTCCTGTTCGCCGCTGCTCAGTTCAATTAATTCGTCAATGGTCATGGTTAAACCTCCTTTTTTAACAAATTA
>JAISQG010000215.1 GCA_031274335.1 Gracilibacteraceae bacterium | reverse complement strand
CCAAGGGCTTGATGAAATTCTGATTCAGGAATACTTCGTTCATGGATTCAACCTCGTTCAAGCCGCGCGGGCGGCTCTATTTTCCTATTTGCAAGGCTTGAGACGCCATAGTTTTAATGACGTTGACCGCGGTGATATTAGACTGATAAGCCCTCGTCGCCGAAAGCATGTCGCTCATTTCCTTTACTTTGTCCACATTCGGCATCCAGAGATAGCCGTCCTCATCCGCGTCGGGATGCTCCGGGTCGAACACCGGTTTGAGCGGGCGCGCGTCTTCAATGATTGACGCCACTTTTACGCCCGGCGAGGACTCCCCCATCGCCCGGCGCAAATAGGATCCGAAACGACCGCCTTCCTTGGCCTGGAAAACCACCATCTTGCGTCGGTAAGGCGTCCCGTCCTCTGTTCTGGTCGTTTCCGCGTTGACCAGATTTTGCGCCAGGATGTCAATACGGGTCTTTTGCGCTGTCAGGCCCGAACCGGCAATATCAAGCGAGTTCAAGAAGGCCAAGCTACCCTCTCCCTTCCGTAATGGCGTAGCGCAAGCGGGCAAAGCTGTCACTGAGCAGACGCTGCAGATACTGGTATTGCGTCAGGGTGTCCGTCATTTCGAGGAATTCCTGATCAAGTTCAACATTATTGCCGTCAACATTTACGTTTGTTGTTTTGTCTTCATATATATGGGGTTGCAACGCGCTGACGGCCCGCATCGCGTCCTGCCGCGAAGCGGCCGCGCCCATAGCGTTAATCCGGTGGCGCAATTCCTCCTCAAAGTCCACTACTTTGCGTTTATATCCAGGAGTGGCGGCATTGGCAATGTTTTCCGACTGAACCCGCGCGCGCTGCCAAAGCGCGTCCATGGTCTTTTCCAGCGCCAGGTGCGTCGGATTATCAAGAAAATTCATACAACCGTACACCCTTTCTGTAAAGAACTATATTGAGATACATATTTTGAGAAAATTAATTTTGTTCACAGCTTCATTTCGCTCGCGCATATCCGAAATATATAGAGCGGATAAGTTTTATAATATCGACGTGTTTCATACGCCTTATTTTATGACAGGGCGTGTTATTAAAGCGTTGCCAATTCGTCATTGAAGCGGTAATCTCGGCTTTTTTTCTTTCAATTTCGTGAAAAAATCTATATTTTTTTGATGACAAACTTTTCCCGAGCGTGAACGAGATTGTAGTCGGCGAGGATTCAGCCCCGCCGACTACAATCTCGTTTTTCCGTCTCAATGAATCCGAAACATGCTACCAGCCGAAATACTGCCGGAAAACGTCTTTAGCTACGAGGCCGGAGGTTCCGCCGCCGCTGTCCCCGAACTCAATGACGCTGGCAAAGGCGATCTGCGGTTCGTCATAGGGAGCAAAAGCCACGAACACGCCGTTATAGGTTTTGCCGAAGGCCGTGTCCTTTGAGCCCTGCTGCGCCGTGCCTGTTTTCCCACCGCCGGAAAATTGCGGCATATCCGCGAACAACCCGCCCGCCGTCCCGCCGGGCCGCGTCACTCCGGCCATCCCCCCTTTGATTATGGCCAGAATTTCCGGCGAAACGGAGACCCGGTTCAGGACCTCCGGTTCATGGCTCCAGACCACCTCATCCGTGAAAGGATCAAGGATGCGGTCCACGACGTGGGGGCGGTAGCGATAGCCGCCATTGACAATCGTGGCGACGTAATTAGCCAACTGCAGAATCGAATATGAGTTGTAGCTTTGGCCGATAGCGTTGTAAAAACTATCCGCCGGGCGCCAGTTCACATTAAAATCAATCTGGCTTTCGTACAATTGCTCCGCCCGCCGCAAATCATCGGCGCGCTGGTACTCAATATCGCTTTTCTCCTGCGGACCATCCGCTTCCTCCAGCAGAGCGGCGTATTTTTCCTCTATGGCCCGGACATTTTCCGCGTGCTGTTTGTCATAATACGGCTTAAAATACTCGCTTTTCCATGAAGGAGACGGGGCGACACCCTCCGCTTCTCCCGGCAAATCCACTCCGGACAGGGTACCGAGGCCAAACTCCAAGCAGAGCTCGCGCATGATCTCCGGCTCTTTTTCCACGGCGCGCCGGCCGACTATCTGAAAATAAATATTGGAGGAATGAGCCAGCCCGCTGTAGATATTGACGCGGCCAAAATTGTTCCCGCCCCATTCCGGCACGCCCTGAGCCACGATGCCTGCCGGCCCGAGCGAATAAATCGTATCGTTGAAATATGTGTCCTCCGTCACGACGCCGGTTTTCAACCCGGCCATGCCAGTCAGCATTTTGAAAGTGGATCCGGGCGGATAAAGCCCCGTCAGCGCTCGGTTGAAGGAGGCGGCATCCTCGCTGCTGAAATAACTCCGGGCTGTTTCCTCGGAAATATCGCCGATGAGGTCATTCGGGTCCATATAGGGCCGGGAGGCCATGGCCAGGATGCCCCCCGTGTTGACGTCCAGGACGACGGCGGCACCGGCTTGGGCTTTGGGATTCTTTTTTTGAATTTCCGCCACGACCCGGTCCAGGGAGTCCTCCAGCGTTTTTTGCAGCTCCAGGTCAACCGTGAGCTGAACGGTGTAGCCTGGACGGGCCTCGATCAGGGTTTCTTTGCGAATGGGGCGCCCGCTGCCGTCAATGCTGACTCGCTCCAGCCCACGCTCGCCGCGCAGCCATGTGTCATAACTCTTTTCCACGCCCATTTTTCCGACAAAATCACCCTGGCGGTACTCATAATCATCCTCAGCCTCGTTGAACTGCCGGATTTCTTCCTCGCTGATCTCGCGCACATAGCCGAGCACCTGCCCCAGCCGCGTCCCCTGCGGATAAACCCGCTCCGGCAGCGCCGTCACATTCACGCCCGGCAGCTCGTTGCCGTGTTCGGCCAGAATGGCGCGCAATTCCAGCGGAATATCCTCCAGAATGACAGCCGACTGGTAATTCTGCCGCTGCTGGTTTTGAATCATGACGAGGATGTCCTCGGCAATCAGTTCCACTGACTGGTTCGGATAGGGCCAGTAAGGCTTGATGTACTCCGCCAGACTGCCGACGACTTCCCGCCAGTTTTTGTTGACATTTTGCAGATCGGTCCAGTCCAGCACCACGGCAAAAACAGGCTCGCTGCGCGTCAGCACCGTGCCCCTGGCGTCAATGATTTCACCGCGCACCGGGGCGGTGGTCACGTTCTTTATCACATTTCCCTGGGCCATTTCGGCATAATATTCGGCATCGGCAATCTGCAGCCGCCAGAGATTTACGCCGAGCACAAAAAAGCAGAGGACGATGAACACCCCAAGGGCAAACAGCCTGATCTGGAACCGGCGCCGGTTTCGTTTTTCCAAAAGATGCCCCCCTTTTACAGCAAATGATCTTCTTCCCATTTGAGTTTCCGCTTCAGAAAGCCCCGCGTGAAAGCCCTGTGCAACCAGGGATAGGTGAGGGGAACGAGCAAGGCGTTGTAAAAGGCGATCCCCGCGACCAGCGGCACGGCATCGCGCAAATAGATGGCGGCGCCGCCCGCCGCGGCCAGGATGGCCACGGCGCTTTGGCCGATGAGGGTCAGCATGAAAACCATAACGATGGTCAGCGGAATGTTTTCACGGTACCAGTTTTTTTGCAACAGTCCGCTCAGCAGAGAAACGAGCGGCAAGACGACGGTATAAATGCCAATATACCGGCCAAGATAAAAGTCGAACAGAATTCCGGAGACAAGCCCGTAAACCATCCCCCGCGCCGGCGTGTGGTGCAGGGCGGCATATACGGCCCACAGCATGATGAGGTCTGGTTTGGCCGCGCCCCAGGAAAGCTGCTCAAACACGGTGCCCATCAAAACGAGGCAGCCGCACCATATCAAAAACATCCATAGATATCTCAGCATCAATTGACCGCCGGTTTTACAATCACTAGTTCTTCCAGAGCGGCAAAATCAGCCAGCGGTTCGATCAGAGCCGTCTGCAGCATACCGGAAGCGCTCATTTTTATACTCGTGACTACGCCGATCGGCAGCCCCTTGGGATAAATGCCGCCCAGGCCGGAGGTGTAAACCGTTTCGCCGACATCCACGAGGTCTTCCTGCCGGAATTCCATCTCCAGGCTGCTTTCCATTTCCAGCAGGCTGCCTTGGCGGTAGTTGCCCCGCACGATACCGAAAACAGCCGCTCCGTCTCTGTCCCGCGTCAGGGCGGCCACTTGTCCGTCCCCGTCGGTCAAAAGCATCACATCCGCCGTGGTGGGCATGACCGCCACGATTTTGCCCACAAGGCCCAAGCGCCCGACTACGGCATCGTTCAGGGCGACGCCGTCCGCGGCGCCCCTGTTCAGCGTGAGCATGCGGTACCAGGTCGCCGGGTTGCGCATCACGACTTGGGCGCCGATTTTCTCATAACCGGCCAGCACGGGGTTCGCAAAAACATCCTCCGCCAATTCGCCGTAACGCAAAGCCGCTAGCGCTTCTTCTTTGAGCCGGAGATTTTCATCCGTCAGTTCTTCGATTTGTTCGCGCAGCAATTCGTTTTCCGCCTGTATATCCCGGAACCTGAACATCGCCTGGAAGTTGTTTTTCAGACCTTCGCCCCAAGACCAGAGCACCCGTTCCACCGGAGCCAGAGCAGCCCGCAACGCCCCGCCCAGGGGATTGGGCCATTCGCTTCCCGCGCCGCTCAGCCGGATGGCGGTCAGGGTGATAAAAAACACGGCAAAGATGATGACAGCCCAGGCCAAAGGACTAATCCGTCTTCTCATCTTTGCGTCCTCCGCCCGTCAATATCGGGGAGCGCCGCAAAATAAACGCTTATTTTGCAGACAATTCCTCAGTTTTTCTGCAATTCCGCCAGATTCCGCATGATTTCCTCGTTGTCCAGCACCTTGCCCGCTCCGAGCGCGACGCAGGAAAGCGGATCCTCGGCTATATGCACCGGTATGCCGGTTTCGTTCATAAGCAGCCGATCGAGGTTCAGCAGCAGCGAGCCGCCGCCGGCCATGATGATGCCCCGGTCGATGATGTCCGCGGCCAGCTCGGGCGGAGTTTTTTCCAGACAGGATTTCACGGCCTCCACGATTTCCAGCACCGGTTCGGAAAGCGCGTCGCGGATTTCCTCCGAAGTGATGGTAACGGTTTTGGGCAGCCCGGTCAGCAGATCCCGCCCTTTGATATCATAAGTGGCGCCGCGCGGCGGGTCAAAGGCCGACCCGATTCGGTGCTTTATTTCCTCAGCCGACTGATAGCCCACAAAGAGATTGTACATTTTTTTCACATAGGCGATGATCGACTCGTCCATTTCGTCGCCGGCCGTGCGGATTGAGCAGGCCGTGACAATGCCGCCCATGGAAATGACGCCGACCTCGGTTGTGCCGCCGCCGATATCGACAATCATATTGCCCGTCGGCTCGTTGACGGGCATGCCCGCTCCGATAGCCGCTGCCATCGGTTCTTCCATGATGATGGGATCACGCGCTCCGGCGGCGATGGCCGCTTCCTTGACCGCCCTTTCCTCCACGGCCGTCACGCCGGAAGGGACGCAAATGACGACCCGCGGCCGCGCGAACTGGAATTTGGAACCCATGGCCCGGCTGATAAAATACTTCAGCATTTTCTGCGTGATATTAAAATCAGAGATAACGCCGTCCTTCAAAGGGCGGATGGCCACTATATTGCTGGGGGTGCGGCCAATCATCTCCTTGGCATGCGCCCCCACCGCCAGCGGATCCTTGCGCTCTATATCCATAGCCACAACCGAGGGCCCGCGGACAACGATGCCCCGGCCTTTCATGTGTACGAGCGTATTGGCCGTGCCAAGGTCAATCCCCAGATCCCTTGTTATAAACATTTCTTCGCCCATCCTTCCCATGATCCGTCAACGTAGTATTTCACACGATGTCGCCTCTTTCCTTCATGCTGACAAAATTTTTATCGCCGACGATGATATGGTCGAGCACCTCGATGCCGAGGATCTTGCCGCTTTCGACGAGGCGGCGCGTCAAATCGATGTCCTGGCGGCTGGGAGCGGGGTCGCCGCTCGGATGGTTGTGCGCGAGAATGACGGCGTTGGCGCCGTAGCGCAAGGCCTCCTTGAAGCATTCGCGCGGGTGGACAACGGAAGTGTTCAGGGAACCGATCGAAACCGGCTCGATGCCGAGCACCATGTTTTTGGTGTTCAAGAGGATCACGCGAAAATGCTCGCGGTCAAGCAGGCGCATGTCGTTAAGCAATTTGGCCGCGTCCGCAGGCTCTCTGACAACCGCTTTGTTCCGATCGTCCACATTTTCTGCAGCCCGGCGGCCCAGTTCCAAGGCCGCGAGTATGAGTGCCGCCTTGGCCTGGCCGATGCCACGCACGCGCATCAGCTCCGGCAGCGTCCGCGCGGCCAGGCCGCGCAGCCCGTTCGTGTCGGTCAGAATGTGTTCCGCCAGTTCCAGGACGTTTTCACCCGGCGTGCCCGCCCGGAGCAAAAGCGCGAGCAGTTCCCGGTTGGAAAGGGCTCTGACCCCGGATCTTATCGCCCGTTCGCGCGGCTTGATTTCGTCCGGCAAATCGGCGATCCGGCGTCTGCCGGAATCACCCGGCGCTTTAGCCGGCCTCCGCGCTCGGGGCGGCCTGACCCCGGAGTCCGCAGGCGTTTCCGCCGGCGGCGGAGCCGGCGCGGCTTCGGCGAGGTCAGACGACGGATAAACGCCGCAGGCGAACAAAGCCATGCACAGCGTTTCCATCGGCAAGCCGATTACGTTGTCCTCCGAGCCTTCCACGCGCTGAACGAGCTTGCGCCCTTCCCCCTGATAGCCGTAAGCGCCCGCCTTGTCCAAAGGCTCTCCGTCGGCCACATAGGCGCGAATCCGCGCCGCCGTCAGCTTGTGAAAGCGCACCAAGGAAACGGCGCTGTCTTTGACGACGCGCGTCGCCTCCCCGTCGGCGCAGACGAGCGCGAAGCCGGTCACGACTTTATGCGTCCGCCCGCTCAATTCCGCGAGCATCCGCTCCGCTTCCGCCGCGTCGGCCGGTTTGCCGAATACCCGCCCGTCCAGCGTGACGATGGTGTCCGCGCCGAGAATCACGTCCCCGGCACTGCCGCCCCGCTCCAGCCAAAGGCGCCGGCCCGCCGCGGCCTTCCGCTCCGCCAGCGCGCATGCCCCGGCTTCGGGATCCGCTTCCGCCGGCCAGCTTTCATCCGCCTCCGGCTGCACGACCGCGAATTCGTAGCCCCATTCCGCCAGCAAACGGCGGCGGCGCGGCGAAGCGGAAGCCAAAACCAACACCGGCTTACTCCTTTACAATAGCGGCGCAGCGGGGGCAGAGATCAGGATAATCTCCGTCGCCGCCTGTCTGCTCGCTGTACATCCAGCATCGCTCGCATTTTTGCCCGCCGGCCGGGCGCACAAGAATTTTTACCGCCGGCAACGCTTCGCCCGCCACGGCTTCAGCCGGCACCGGCTCACCCGCCTCGTGCAGCGTAAGCTGCGAAACTATGACTATTTCCGCCGGATTGGGCGTCTGGCTCAGGAGCGCCCAAGCCTCCGCATCCGGATACAAATCAACCTGCGCCGTGAGTGAATGCCTGATCGTCTTTTCCTGCCGCGCCTTTTCCAGCGCCTTGGTGACATCGCCGCGCCAGGCCAGGATTTTATCCCATTTAGCGCCCAGCTCCGGCCTTTCCCATTCTTTTCTGGCCGCGGGCATTTCTTCCGTCTGAATCCCCGAACCATCCCCTCCGCACAAATGCACCCATATTTCATCGGACGTAAAAACCAGAATGGGCGCAAGCATGAGGACGACGGCGCGCAAAAGCTCATGCATCACGGTTTGTGTGCCGCGGCGCAAAACGGAATTCTGCCCTTCGACATAGGCCCGGTCTTTTACGATGTCGAGATAAATAGCGCTCAGTTCATTTGTGCAAAAATTGTGAATTGTGTGATAAACAACGTGAAATTCATATTCATCATAGGCCGCGATGACGCGGCGAATAATTTCCCCAAGCCTGTGCAGGATCCAGTGATCAATTTCCGTGAGCCGTTCATAGGAAACCGCGTCGGCCGCCGGCTGAAAATCGTAAAGATTTCCGAGCAGGAAGCGCAGAGTGTTGCGGATTTTGCGGTAAGCCTCCGTCATCTGGTTCATTATTTTATCCGAAACGGCGACATCGCCGCGGTAGTCAGCCGACGCTACCCAGAGGCGCAGGATATCCGCGCCTTTTTTCGTGACGACATCCTGCGGATTCACGCCGTTCCCGTCTGATTTGCTCATTTTCCGGCCTTTTTCGTCCACAAGGAATCCGTGCGTCAGCACCGAGCGATAAGGCGCTTCGCCGTAGACGGCGATGGAGGTGCTCAGCGAGGAGTTAAACCAGCCGCGATGTTGGTCGGATCCTTCGAGATACAGGTCGGCGGGAAAAGCGAGCTCCGGCCGTTCCCGCAGCACTGCCGTGTGGCTTGTGCCGGAGTCGAACCAGACGTCCATGATGTCCGTCTCCTTGCGAAAATCCCCGCAACCGCATTCGCAGGCATAGCCCGGCGGCAAAAGCTCGGCCGCCGGCCGCTCAAACCAGGCGTCCGCTCCCGCGGCGGCGAATATATGCTGCAGCCGCGCGATCGTTTCGTCATTGACGTGCTGGCGTCCGCAGTTCTCGCAGTAATAAATGGGAATGGGGACTCCCCAGGTCCGCTGGCGGGAAATGCACCAGTCGCCCCGGTCACGCACCATGTTGTAAATCCGCTCCCGGCCCCAGGCCGGGATCCAGCGCACACCGTCGATAGCCCGGAGCGCGTCGTCCCGGAATCCGTCAATTGAAGCAAACCACTGTTCGGTCGCGCGGAAAATCGTCGGATTTTTGCAGCGCCAACAGTGCGGATAGCTGTGCGTTATTTTGCCTGATTTGATCACGGCACCGGCGGCGGCCAGGTCGGCGGCAATGCGCTCGCTGGCCTGCAGGACTTTGAGACCGGCGTAAGGGCCGGCCTCGTCCGTGAATTTGCCCTGATGGTCAACCGGACAGAGCACCGGCAGCCCGTAACGCGCGCCGGCGGCAAAATCCTCCTCGCCGTGGCCCGGAGCCGTGTGCACGCAGCCCGTGCCCTGTTCCAGCGTGACATGCCCGCCGAGAATGACAAGGGAATCGCGCTCGCACAGCGGATGGCGGCAAACCATGCGCTCCAGCTCCGCGCCCGCGAATTCCTTCTCAACCGGGAGCGGCCTCTCCCATTGGCTTTCGAGCGCCGGGATGAGCTCTTTGGCCACGATGTAAAGCTCGTCCCCGTCACGAACGGCGGCATAAACGAATTCCGGGCTGACCGCCACGGCCACGTTAGCCGGAATCGTCCAGGGCGTCGTCGTCCAGATAACAAAAGATGTTTTTTCCGGGTTAAGGAGTCCCCGCCCGTCTTTAAGAGGGAATTTGATGAAAACAGACAAGGATTTTACGTCAACGTGGTCGATTTCCGCCTCGGCCAGCGCCGTTTCGCAGGACGGACACCAGTGCACCGCTTTCAGGCCTTTGTAGATATAGCCTTTTTTGGCCATTTCCCCGAAAATGCCGATCTGTTTCGCCTCGTAGCCGCCGCGCAGGGTGATGTAAGGATGGTCCCAGTCGCCGCGCACGCCGAGGCGCTTGAATTCCTCGCGCTGGATGTCAATGTATTTTTCCGCGTATTCACGGCAGCGGTGGCGAAAGTCCGGAACGGAAATCTGATGCCTGTTCACGCCGAGGTTTTTGACCACCTGCTGTTCAATCGGTAAGCCATGCGTGTCCCAGCCCGGCGTGTAAGGAGCGTCGAATCCGGCCATCGTTTTGTAGCGGACGATGATGTCCTTCAAGACCTTGTTCAGCGCGTGCCCCAGATGAATGCCGCCGTTGGCGTAAGGCGGCCCGTCATGCAGCACAAATTTCGGGCGCCCGGCCCGCGCCGCCTGCACCCGCGCATAAATATCCGTTTCTTCCCAGCGGCGCAGGATTTCCGGCTCCCGTTCCGCCAAATTCCCGCGCATCGGGAATTCGGTCCGGGGCAAATTCAAAGTATCCCTGTAATCCAATTTCTTTCCTCCAAATCAGGCAGCATAAATTTTGGGAAGCATTGCCATTATAGCAAAAAATCAGACCTAAATCAAGAAGGGGGCCAAATTTGTGAATTGCTTGATGCCAATGGAAGAGCAAGGGGGCACTTACTTCATGATGCGGCCGGTATAGGCTTCCACGATGTTTTCAATCTGAGCCAGCTTCTCTTCCGCCCAGGGGTATTCAAAAAGATACTCCCCGCCCCAGGCAAGGATGGCTTTTTTCTGGCCGGCCAGGAGATCATAATAGTCGCAGATGAACGCTCCCTGGCGCACATAGCAGCTTCCGCGGTTGGAGACAAGGATGTCGAGGCAGTTTTCCTCGAACAGGGCGTGCAAATAGGCGACGGCTTTGCGGTACAGTTGCTTGACATGTTCGTCGTAATGGCGGTCGTCCCAGAGAACGTTCACGGCCATCTCCATCGTGACGGTGCCGCGCTTGTCCACCAGCAGCGCCAGCAGTTCCTTGGCTTTCGCGTTCTTAAAATAAAGAGGCTGGCCATCGATAAAAACGTCAAAATGGCCGAAAGTGCGCATTTCGACCATAGGAGCGCAGCGAGGAAGCAATTTGAGCAGCGCCTTCCGGACGGACTCGGCGGAAAGTGGTTTCAGCCAGTAAGCGTCGCTGCGGGC
>JAISQG010000187.1 GCA_031274335.1 Gracilibacteraceae bacterium | reverse complement strand
CCATATCAAAAATTATACCGCGGATGCTCTCAGGTAACAACATACTTCACTCCCAATCGCGCAATAGTTCCCGCGCCGCCGCTTCCGGATCGGCCTCGGCCATATTGATGGATGAACACTGTTTTCTAGTCCTTAAGCGGTGCTCCGTCTAGATAAGACAAATAAATATACTCTGGATTTTCATAATACATACTGCAAGTATAATCATCTATTTTAGCGCTTATCCCTGAATTATATACTTCAATTAGAACATCTATAAATTGGGAACTGGTATTTTCTGTAATGTTAACTATTAAGCGTTTGTACACCTTCGCGATATCGAAAACTGTAGGCACGCGTAAATTTTCAGATATATTGTCAAAGCCACCTTCCTTTATCCCGTATTTTTCTATTATGTGATAGGCTGTGTTTTCAATAGGCTGTGAATGATACACATCGGCAAGTTCAAAATAATGAGTTATTACATCTTTTCCTATCAGATTAACAATGTCTGCTCTCTTGTTTTTTGTAACTCTACCTATATATTCAATTAAAGAACAAACAAAAAATAAATCATTATGCAATTTTGGCTCTCTGCCTATCATATGGCCACCTCGTAATTCCCTAAATATCTAAGATACTTAAGAGAACGCCTTGAACAAAATGCGATTTGATGTGTAGGATACTTGAATTTCGCTAACACCCAAAACTGTTCGCGGGATAATATCCCACTAATATAATCCGCTATATAATTCCATATTTGATCATTAGCCATCGCCCCCTCTACAATGTCATAATTATGCTGTTTACCACTTCTGCAAGCAACAATAAAATCCAACCAATCATCTGTCATTTCACTAAATGTTAATCTGTCTAAACCAGATTGTGTTATAAAGTCAAATATGCTTACGATTGGTGTATCAAATCGTTTAGCCCATTTATCTGCTTGAGCTTGCAATTCTGTGCAATAAAATCCTGTGCCAAAATCTTTGTTATATTTTGAAATACTTATTTTAGGATTTTCTATGACACAATAGCTGCCATGATAAACAGTCACTATTTTACAGATCCTCCTTTACATAAATTCACTCCCAATCGCGCAAAAGTTCCCGCGCCGCCGCTTCCGGATCCGCTGCGGCAAAAAGCGCCGAAACGACGGCGATGCCCTTGATGCCGCTGCCGCGCAAAAGCCCGGCGTTGGAGGCGTTGATGCCGCCGATCGCCACCACCGGAACGCGCACGGTCCGGCAAATATCCCGCAAGGTATCCAGGGCGACAGCGGCGGCGTCCGGTTTTGTCGCCGTCGCGAACACCGCGCCGGCACCGATGTAATCAGCGCCCAGCGCCTCGGCTTCCAAAGCCTGCGCCACGGTTCTGGCCGACGCGCCGATGATTTTCCCCGCCCCGAGGCGGGCGCGGGCCGCGTCGGGCGCCATATCACCCCGCCCGAGATGAACGCCGTCGGCGTCCGCCAGACAAGCCGCTTCCACATCGTCATTGATGATAAACGGCACGCCAAACCCGGCGGCCAGAGCCTTTAGTTCCTTGGCCGCCGCGGCCAGCGCCTCCGGCGCGGCGTGTTTTTCCCGCAGCTGCAGCATCGTGGCCCCGCCCCGCAAAACCGCCGCCGCCGTCTCGCCGAGCGAGCGGCCTTCCGGGCCGAAGCGGCCGGTAATAGCGTAAAGGCGGAGGCTGGCGGGGGAAAATTCTGCCCGCCTCATGCCAAACCCTCCGCTTCCTCCAGCCACAGCGCCGCGCAGGCATCGCTCGGCATGCGCCAGTCGCCGCGGGGCGAAAGCGTCACAGCGCCGATTTTGGGGCCGTCCGGCAGGCAGGAGCGTTTGAACTGCTGGCTGAAAAAACGGCGATAAAAACGCGTGAGCGCTTCCCGCAGCGCGGACGGCTCATATTCGCCCCGAAAAGCCAGGGCGGCCAGGCGAAAGACCTTGCGCGGCCGGAAACCGAAGCGCACTATATAATAGAGGAAAAAATCATTCAGCACATAAGGGCCTATTTCTTCCTCCGTCCGCTGCGTGATGCGCCCGCCTTCGGCCGGCAAAAGCTCCGGGCTGATCGGCGTGTCGCGGATGTCCGCCAGCACGGAGGCCAGCCGGACCGCCCCCTGCTCCCGGCAGATATGTTCCTCTGTTTCGACGAGATAGCGGACCAGCGTTTTCGGAATGCCGGCGTTCACCGCGTACATGCTCATATGATCCCCGCCATAGGTACACCAGCCCAGCGCCAGCTCGGAAAGGTCGCCCGTGCCCACCGCCAGGCCGCCCATGGCGTTGGCCAGATCCATGAGCACCTGGGTGCGCTCCCGCGCCTGCGCGTTCTCAAAAACGATGCCGTACTCCCCTTCCGCGTGGCCGATGTCCCGCAGATGTCCGCGCACGGCCTCCCGGATATCCACGGTCCTAAAATCCGCTCCGGCGCAAACCGCGAGTTCCCGCGCGTTCCGCGCCGTGCGCTCCGTCGTGCCGAAACAGGGCAAGGCCACCGCCAGGACGTCCCGGCGCTCCATCCCCAGCAAATCAGCGGCCCGGCACATGACGAGCAGCGCCAGCGTTGAATCCAGGCCGCCGGACAGCCCCAGCAACATGCGACGCGCCCCCATATGCCGGACACGCGCCGCCAAACCCCGCGCCTGCATGGCCAGGATGCTCCGGCAGCGTTCCCGCCGGCCCGCCTCGTCCTCCGGCACAAAAGGAGTGCGAGAAAGCGGCCGCAGCAGTTCCCCGCTCCCGCCGCCGCCCGCGGTAAAATAACTCGTGGTCACAGGCGCCTCCGCCGTTTCCTCCGCCTGAAACGACGTGTTTTTTTGCCGTTCCGCGGTCAGCAGATTCACATCCAGGTCAGCCAAAACCATCCGGCCGGCAAAAAGCTCCGCTTCCGCAAGCAGCCGCCCGTTTTCGGCGATGAGGTGATGCCCGGCGAAAACCATGTCCGTCGTCGATTCGCCTTCGCCGGCGGCAGCGTAAACATAGCCGCACAAAAGCCGGGCCGACTGGCCGCGGACGAGCCGCCGCCGGTATTCCGCCTTGCCGGCGACCTCATCCCCGGCCGAAAGGTTGACGATGAGACGCGCCCCCGCCTGAGCCAGGCGGATGGAGGGCGGCGCGCTCACCCACAGATCCTCGCAGATCTCCACCCCAAAGGTAAAATTTTCCATATTTTCCGCCGTGAACAGCCGCCGCGTCCCAAACGGCGTTTCCCGGCCCAGAAAGCGGATGATTTCCCCGCCGCACGGCGCCCGCGTGAACCAGCGCGTTTCATAGAACTCGCCGTAATTGGGCAGCCACGTCTTCGGCACGATGCCGAGCAGCTCGCCGCCCTGCATGACGGCGGCACAATTGTAAAGTTTGCCGCGCAAACGGAGCGGAAAACCGGCGACAACCGTCAGCTCCGGGCGCGCGCGGCTGTGAGTCAGTATTTCCGCCACGGAGGCCGCCGCTTTTTCCGTCAGCGCCTCCTGCCCAAAGAGATCGCCGCAGGTATAGCCCGTGACGCAAAGCTCCGGCAGGGCCAACAGGCCCGCACCCGCCGCCGCCGCTTCGTCCATGCGCTCAATAATCCGTGCCGTGTTGCTCGCGCAATCGGCGACGCGGATAAACGGCGCCGCCGCCGCCACACGCACATAACCGTCTCGCATTATTCCGCCCTGATGGCGTAAACGCGCGCGCCGGCTGCCAGCGTTTCGAGGTCGGCCGGGGCGAAACCGCCATCAGTATAAACAATATCATGCTCGTAGGTGAATGCCATTTTATCTTTCCTCTCTTTTGCGTGTAACTGTATCATCGAGGCGCAAACTCTCAATATCCGCCTCTTGCAAAAACCTGTCAAAGTCGGAACTGAACAGCTTATCCTGGATGACACGGTACTTCTCGAACTCGCCCTCCGCATGGATCTTTGCCTCCAATGCCGTGACCTTGCCCGCCTTGGTCAGCAAGTCCGTCCCTACCGCCTGCAGGAACAGGTCAAGCCGGGTTTTCCAATCATCTTGCGCCATGGGAATTTGTCTGGTTGCCTGAAACTCTGCAAATTCTAAATAGGCTGTGACTATACGTTCAAGCGACTGCATTTCCTGCTCGCCCAGATAGTTTTTGGCAATGGTTACATCAGACTTGCGGATTTTACCCTTGG
>JAISQG010000090.1 GCA_031274335.1 Gracilibacteraceae bacterium | reverse complement strand
GGAGTCTGAGCAGGTGTAGCAACTGGAGCATTGCCGAATACAGACATGATAACATTGGCAATGCGACATAGTTGCAAGCCCGACAACACAGACAGACCGCAAAAGGGCAAGCAAGATGTACAAGTTATTCGCAGCCAGTTCCTATAAGGAGGTAACAATATGGATACAATGATGTCCGTGGCCGCCGCGGGCTTGAACATGAAGCAGTCGCAGATGATGTACCAAGTGGGCTTGCGTATGCTCGACAAATCGATGGAGCTTGAAACGCAGTCGGAATTGCAGATGATTGAACAAATGCTTCCTCCGGCCGCCAATATTCTGGACACATACGCCTGACACTTGGCGTTTGACGCTTAGGAACTTGCGCAAACAGTTCCATATAAACAGTATAGCAATCCGTTCGGCCTGAATGGCGGTTCAGGAAACAGGGCGCCCTTCCGGCGTCCTGTTTTGCCAATTATGATAAAAGGCGGATGATATCATATGAATGATGAAAAAACCGCAATTACGGACGCGCTGCCGCATCTGTTCAAGCTATATCGCCTCTGGCGCGGCCTTGGGGAAAGCGCGCCGCTCACGACAGAGGTTTTTTTGCCTGCCGGCTCGGAGAACGACGACAAAATGCAGGCGTATTGGCTGGAACTGGATACCTGCGCCGACAAACTCCTAGCCGGATGGAATTCGCCGGCCGGCGGGCCGATTCACGGTCTGCCGGTTATCATGTTTGACAGTGACGAAACCGAGGCCTGGCTGTTTGTTTTCCCGCCGTATCGCCGCGGCGAACCCGTTTCGGCGGAAACGGCGCGCAACGAGCTGGCCGCCCGCGGAATCACGCACGGCCTTGATGAATCCGCTCTCGCCGAAGCGCTGCTGCACCCGATGCGGCTTGTTCTACTCGCAAAAGGAACGCGGCCCGCGCACGGCCAGGACGGCTATGTGGAATACCTGATTGACGTGCCGGAAAAAGCGCGCCTCACACAAGCGGACGGCAACAAACAGATCGATTACAAAAACCTTTACTGGCTGGTGACTGTCAAAGCCGGCGCCTCTCTCTGCCGAATCCATCCGCCGGTCCCGCCAGCAGACGGCTACAGCGTCAGGGGAGCGATCATTCCGGGGCGGCCCGGACGGCCGGCGCTCGTGCCGCAGGGGCAAAACACCATGCTGAACGAGGACGGCTCGGAACTGGTGGCCGCTATTGACGGGACAATTCGCCAGCGCCGCGGGCGCTTGGACATCGAAAACACCGTGATGATCGAAGGGGATGTCGATTTTTCCACAGGCAACCTGAACGTCGAGGGCAATATTGTGATTAGCGGGGCTGTGCGCAACGGATTCCGCGTCCAGGCCACCGGCAACATCGTCGTGCGGCAGATGGTGGAAGACGCGGCTCTGGTCGCGGGCGGAGATATTGTAATTGAGTACGGCATGAACGGCAATTCACGCGGCACCTTGCGCGCCGAAGGCAATATCCGCTGCAAATTTCTTGAACATACCATAGTCTACGCCAAAGGCGATATATTGCTCGGCAGCGCCATCAACTGCAAAATCGAGTGCGGCGGCGAGGTGCTCGTCACCCTGGCACCGGGCTGCATTATCGGCGGTTCTGTTTTATCCATGAAAAAAATAGAGGCGCGCTCCGTCGGCGCCGACTTTCGCTATATCCCCACCGCGCTGTCCATCCGGATTTTGCCATCCTATGCGGAGGAAGGCCGGCGCTTGCGGGAAGAAGCCAAAACAGAGCAAGCGAAGCTCGACTCGATTGCGGCCATATTCAGCAAGCAGGGAGAAATCCCGGCAGAAAAAGCTCAGATAGTGCAAAACCTGCGCGAGCAGCAGGCCGCGCTGAAAATAAAACTGGCCAAAATCAACGCGGCGCTGACCGGAATCACGATGCGAGAGCAGGAAATGGCGCAAGGGGCCATCATCATCGGCACGGCTTACCCCGGCACGGATCTCATGCTGCTGGGCGCCCGGCAGAAGCTGGAGGACACCGCCTATAACTGCCGCGTCACGAACGTGGACGGAGAAATCAATATCGGGCTGAAATAACAAGGTGGTGCGCAAACCGTATCTCGCGGATTTGCCCGGCGCCGCCCGAATAAAAAGGAGAAATATAATTCTTAATATGCTGAAATATTCTGATAATGAAGCCTATGCGGAGGCTTTGCGCTTCATCCGTGAACTGACAGCTTTCGGCATAAACCTGGGCCTGGGACGCATGGAGGCCCTGCTCGACCGTCTCGGCCGCCCGGAACGCGGTTTGCCCGTCGTCCATATCGGAGGCACGAATGGCAAAGGCTCCGTGCTGGCCTTCCTGCGGAGCATCCTCACGCAAGCCGGCTACACGGCGGGGGCGTTTATTTCGCCGCATTTGCACGATTACCGCGAACGCGTCACGCTGAACGGGGAAATGATCACTCCGGCTGACGTGGTGGCGGGCATAGCAAAAATGAAACCGCTTTTGGCGGAAATTCTGGCGGCGGGCGGCGAACACCCGACAGAATTTGAAGTCTCCACGGCGCTGGCTCTCGACTGGCTGGCCGCACGGCGGCCCGACTTCGTCCTGCTTGAGGTGGGGATGGGCGGCGCGATTGATTCGACGAACGTGGTGACGCCCCTTCTCTCCGTCCTGACGAGCATCAGCTTTGATCATCCCGATTATCTCGGCGACACGGTGGAAAAAATCGCCGCGGTGAAAGCGGGCATCATCAAGCCCGGCGTGCCGGTGATTTCCGCGCCCCAGCCGCCGGAAGCCATGCTCGTCCTGCGCCGCGCGGCGGAAGAGCGGGGTTCCCGCCTGATCGAGGTGGGCAGGGATGTCAAATGGAGCAGGGGCCGGTCTTCCGCGCCGGGAACGATGGATTATTACGGCCCCGGCCGCGTTTTCACCGATTTGCGCGTCGGGCTGCGGGGAGCGCACCAGTGCCTGAACGCCGCCGTGGCCCTGACGGCGGCTGAATTGCTGTGCGAAGAGCGGGGGGCGGACATTCCCGGCGAGGCCGTGCGGCGGGGTCTGGCTCAGGCGGTGTGGCCGGGCCGGCAGGAATTGATTGACTGCGGCGGCAAGCGTGTTTTGCTCGACGGGGCGCACAACGAAGCCGGGATGCGGACGCTGGCCGAATCGCTGCGGGAATACGCCGGCACGGATTACCGCCGGGAACGCCTTATTGTCTGCCTCGGCGTCCTGCGGGACAAGGAGATTGAAAAAATGATCGCGCTCATCGCGCCGCCGGCCGCGCGGATTGTCGTCGTGCGCCCCGACTCGCCGCGCGCCGCTTTCCGGGAAGCGGCGGATCTGGCGGCGGCTTGCCTCGGGGCGGAAAGGACGGAAGCGATCGAGGATCCGGTGGCCGGCATAGAAGCCTGCCTGCGGGAAGCCGGCCCGGGGGATCTCATATGCGTGACCGGTTCTTTTTACATGATCGGCGCGGTGCGCGCTCATTTGTTAAATAAGGAGTGAATGGTTTGAAGATTACGAAAATACCGGTGGCAACGATCATGCGCATGTCCGTGTATTCGCGCTTTTTGACGCAATTGAATCACGACGGGATTGAAATGGCGTCCTCCAGTGACATCGCGGACGGCGCGGGCGTGACTTCGGCGCAGGTGCGCAAAGATCTGGCTTATTTCGGTGAATTCGGCATTCGGGGCGTCGGCTACAACATCAAGGAATTGAACGAGCACATCCGGAAAATCCTGCATTTGGGCGACGAGTGGCGTCTGGCCCTCGTGGGCATCGGCAGCCTGGGGCGGGCTCTGATCATGCACAAAGGATTTCGGGAGCACGGCTTTGCGGTCAATTGCATTTTCGACAACGACCCGGCCAAAATCGGCGGATTTTTCGAGGGTGTGGAGGTTTTGCCCGCGGAAAAAATCCGGGAGGCCGTGTCGCAGAAAAAAGCGGATATCGGCGTTATCTGCGTGCCGGCCGCTCAGGCGCAAAACGTAGCGGACGCGCTGGTCGAAGGCGGAATCAAGGCCATTCTCAATTTCGCTTCCGTGAATCTGGTGACGCCGCCGTCGATTCACGTGCGCAACGTGGATTTGACTGTGCAGCTGGAGGTGCTGACTTTCCAAGCGGGCGAAAGTATAGGCCGGTATGGTTGAGCCCCTGGTAAAGCTCGGCCCCCGTCTCGAGGCCGTCGCCGCCCATGTGCCGCTTGGCGCCCGTTTGGGCGACATCGGCACGGACCACGCCCTGCTGCCGATTTATCTCGTGCGGCAGGGCGCGGCCCGTTCGGCGATAGGCACCGACGTCCGGGGCGGGCCGCTGCAGGCGGCGGAGCGGAACCTGGCCCGCCACGGCCTGACCGGCCGTATCGCCCTGCGGCTGGGCGACGGGCTGGCGCCCATCCGCAAGGGCGAAGCGGACGTCGTGACTATCGCCGGCATGGGCGGCGGCGTGATGCTGGAGATATTAAACCCGGAGCGGGAAGCCCTCGCGGGAGTGCAAACCCTGATCCTGCAACCTCAGGGCGGGGCGGCTCCCCTGCGCCGCGCCCTGCTCCGCCGGGGCTGGCGCCTGCGGGCGGAAGGCCTGGTCGCGGAGCGGGAGCGCCTCTACACGGTTATGCGCTGGGAGCGCGGCGCGGCGACAGACGCGGCGACAGACCGGATCGATGAGCCGGAACCTTGGCCCGCCGACCGCCGCCGAGAGTTTTGGGCCGAATACGGGACGCTTTTGCCCGCGGCTGGCGGGCCGCTTTTTCAGCGGGTTTTGCGGGAGGAAATCGCCAGGCTGCGGCGCGTGATCGCGCGCCTGGCGCCGGCCGAAGAGCCGGGCGCCGGACTGCCGGAGCCCCAAACGCGGATTTTGGCGGAGCGCCTGGCCGAAACGCGCCGGAGACTGAGTATTTGGGAGGAAACAGAACAATGGCTGTATCCGTCGGCTTGATTGAGCAATTGCTGGAGGTCCCGGCGCCAAAAGCCTGGGCGGAAAGCTGGGACAATCCCGGCCTTCTTGTCGGTGACGGCGCGGCGCCGGTCAGCAAAATCCTGATCGCCCTGGACGGCGTGCCCGCCGTCGCGGACGAGGCGGCCGCGCTGGGGGCGGAGCTCATCGTGGCGCATCATCCGCTCATATTTCAGCCGCTGCGCAATTTGCGCTCCGACAACGCGGCGGCTCTTGTTCCCCTGCGTTTGGCCCGCCAAGGGATCGCCTATTTGGCCGTGCATACCAACCTCGACCAATCGCCCCTTTCCTCCAGCCTGGCTCTGGGGCGGACGCTGTCTTTGCGGGAAACGGATTTTCTGGAGACGACGGGGGCGGAGACCGTGTTCAAGCTCGTGGTTTACGTGCCGCCGGCCCAGGCGGAGGCCGTGCGTCAGGCCTTGGCCGGCGCGGGCGCCGGTGCCGGGCTGACAGGCGGCCCTCATAGCGAGGCCTACGCGGAATGTTTTTTTCAGGCGGAAGGCGAAGGCTCGTTCCGTCCGCTCCCCGGCGCGACGCCGTTTGCGGGGCGGGTGGGTGAATTGGCCCGGGTGGCCGAAACGCGCCTGGAAAGCTCCGTGACGGAAAAAAACCTGTCCCCGGCGCTCCGGGCGCTGCGCCGGGTTCATCCTTATGAAGAACCGGCCTTTGACATCATCCCCTTGCGGCAGGAAGGGAAAAAGCGCGGATACGGTCTCATCGGACGCTTGCCCGCCGCCGTGCCGCTGGAGGACGTGCGGGCGGGTTTTATGGCCGGCCTCGCGGAAAATTCCTCTCTGTGGGCTCATCCCTATGATTTATCCGTTATCCGCTGGTTCGGGGAGGCGAAGAAACCTGTGCGCCGGATCGCCGTCAGCAACGGCAGCGGCAACAGCCTGGCCGGCAGGGCTTTGGCCCGCGGCGCGGATCTTTTTGTCACGGGGGAGCTTGATTACCATCATCGCCTGGACTGTCTGGCTCGGGGCATGGCCGTCGCCGAAATGGGGCATTTTTTGAGCGAGGTTCCGATGCTGCCGGCGCTCGCGGATTATTTGCGCGGGCAAAAAGAACTGGCCGGCGTGGAAATCGCGATAAGCCGGCACGAGGGCTGAGCCATGCCGCGGAAAAAGGCCGGACGATGAATGTTTCTGTATTTTGGCGCATGCTGCGCCCCCATACTTTAAGCGCGAGCTTCGTGCCTGTGGCCGTCGGCAGCGCTTATGCCCTGAAAGCCGCCGGCGTTTTTTTCCTGCCCCGCGGCCTCATCATGCTGGCCGCCTGCCTTTTCATTCAGATCGCGACGAATTTGTTCAACGAATATTATGATTACAAGCGCGGCCTCGACACCAGGGAAAGCGTCGGCATCGGCGGCACAATCGTGCGCGACGGCCTGAGTCCAG
>JAISQG010000075.1 GCA_031274335.1 Gracilibacteraceae bacterium | reverse complement strand
CAGGAGGGCGCCGATACCCACGGCTGATTTCACGATACCGCCGCGAGCCGTGCCGGCTTCCGTCACGCCGATGTGAAAAGGATAATCTGTTCGCGCGGCCAGCAAGCGGTAGGCTTCTGTCATCAGAGGGACGCGGGAAGACTTGAGCGAAATTTTTATGCGGTCATAATTCTCCGCCTCCAGCAGCGCCACATGCCCCAGTGCGCTTTCCGCCATGCCTTGCGCCGTCACGCCTCCGTAACGCGCCAGAATATCCCGTTCCAGCGAGCCGGCGTTCACGCCGATGCGGATGGGAATTTCTTTTTCCCCGGCCGCGCGGACGATTTCGCGCACATGGGCGCGGGCGCCGATATTGCCCGGATTGAGGCGCAGGCCGTGGACTCCTGCGGCGACGGCGGCGAGCGCCAGGCGATAATCAAAATGAATGTCGGCGATAAGCGGCAGAGGGCTTTCACGGGTTAAACGCCGGAGCGCTTCCGCCGCCTCCATGTCAGGCACAGCCACGCGCGCGATTTGGCAGCCGGCATCCCGTAAGGCGGTGATTTGCGCCAAGGTGCTTTCGCAATCCCGCGTGTCGGTATTGGTCATTGACTGGATGACGATCGGGTTTTCCCCGCCGATCGGCACGGAGCCGACATGGATTTCCGCTGTTTGCCGGCGCAATATTATCCCTCCTCGTTTTTCTGATCAAATTGATTGTAGCATACATTGCCGGCAAAGGCGGTCCGAGTAAATAAATCAAGCGCATCTTATCAAGCTGTATGATAGCCCATAACCCCCGGCTTTAGACGTGGAGTTGTCAACCTGTGCTGCCGATATATTCTTCCAGCAATGACTCGATTTCCGCCCGCAGCGCTTCCGCCCGCGCGTACCGCTCCGCGGCTCGCTCATAATCGCTGCCCGCCGCGGCCGCTTCCCGCTCCGCCGCCGCCAGCTCCGCTTCCCGCGCTTCAATGTCCCGTTCCAGGGCGGCCAGCCGGTTCCGGGCCTGCGCAGCTTGCCGGCGCTCCAGGCGCTCCCGCTCCCATTCCTCCCGTCCCGCGCCGCCGCTGTTCGCCGCTTCCTCCTCCTGCCGCAGGCGCCGCCAGGCCGAATAATCCCCTTCCCACAGGCGCAGCGCGTCCGGCGTGAGCAGGGCCACATGATTCACCACCCGGTCGAGAAAATAACGGTCATGCGAGACAATCAGCGCCGTGCCGTCATAGGCGATCAGCGCGTCCTCCAGCGCCGCGCGCGTGACGGCGTCGATATGGTTCGTCGGTTCGTCCAGCAGCAGCAGATTGCCTTCGGCCAAAAAAAGGCGGCAGAGAGCCAGACGACTTTTTTCTCCGCCGGAAAGCCCGCGCACCGGTTTGAAAACATCTTCACCGCGAAAGCCAAAACGGGCAAGCGAAGACCGCAGTTCCTGATCTTCCGCGCGGGAAACCGCGCGCAGCGCCTCAAGCGCCGTGCCGTCCCCGATGTCCTCGTATGCCTGGGAATAATAGGCCGCGCGTACATTGGCCCCCAGCGTGATTTGGCCGCCGCAGGGGATTTCGCCCATAACCGCGCGCAAAAACGTCGTTTTGCCCACGCCGTTCGCGCCCAGCACCGCCGTTTTTTCCCCGCGCCGCAGGACAAAATCAATGCCCCGCAGGACGGAGCGCGTCCCGTAAGCCACACTCAGGTTTTCGACCGCCAGCACCGTCTCCCCGGCCCGCGCCGCGCTCGCCAGACGAAAACTCAGCTTTTGCTCCCCGGCCGGCGGCGTCGCCGGCGCGAGGCGAGCCAGCTGTTTTTCCCGGCCGCGGGCCTGCCGTGCTTTGATGCCCGCGCCGTAGCGGCGGATGTATTCCTCCATCGCGGCTATCCGGCGCGCGGCCTGCCCGGCGCTGCGGGCCTGGGTTTTTCTTTCCAGTTCCCGCTGCAGTTCCGCGGCGGAATAATTGCCGGCATAAACGCGCAGAGCGCCGTGTTCCAGCCAGAAAACGCGCCGCGCCACCCGGTCGAGAAAATAGCGGTCATGCGAAACGACCAGCACGGCGCTCCGGCAGGCGGCCAGAAAATTTTCCAGCCACTCCAGCGCCTCCGCATCCAGATGGTTCGTCGGCTCGTCCAGAATCAAAAGATCCGGCGCACGCAAAAGCAAACGGGCCAAAGCCAGACGGGTTTTCTGCCCGCCGGATAAATCGGCGCAGGACGCCGTTCGCAGCGCCTCCAGGCCCATGCCAGCCAAAACGCGCCGCGCGTCCGCTTCCAGAGCATAGCCGCCTTTTTCCTCGTATCGCGTCGTAAGCGCTCCGTAACGGGCCAACAGGGTTTCTTCCTCTCCCGCGGCCCGCGCCAGCGCTTCCTCCGCTTTGCGCATTTCCGCGCGCAAGGCCAGAATATCCGCCCTTTCGCGCAGCAGGGCCTCCCACACCGTGCCTTCGCGCTCGCCCGCCGCCGGTTCCTGGGGCAGATAACCGGTCTGGGGCGTGACAAACAATTCGCCGCTCCGCGGAGGCAGCTCCCCCAACAGAACCCGCAACAAGGTGGTTTTGCCCGCGCCGTTCGGGCCGACCAGCCCGGCTTTTTCTCCGTCCTCCAGGCGGAAAGCGACGTCGCGCCAGATGGTTTCCCCGGCTACGTCCACGCTCAGGCCGCTGACCGCAAGAATACTCATGTCAATGTTGGCAGTCGGCGCAATACACGCTCGAACGGCCGCCCACCTTGGTTTTGCTGAGAGCGCGCCCGCAGACGGGGCAGGGCAGCCCGCCCCGGCCATAAACCCGCAAGGAGTGCTGGAAAGAGCCGGTGTTGCCGTCCGCGTCGCGATAATCGCGAAAAGTCGTGCCGCCGGCCGCAATGCCTTGCTCCAGCGTCAGGCGCACGGCGTCATACAGGATGATCAGCTCGGACAATTTGAGTTCGCCGGAGGCCCGGCCCGGCAATAGCCCGGCGCGGAAAAGGGCCTCGTCCGCGTAAATATTGCCGAGGCCGCACAGAACGGTCTGATCGAGCAGGGCCGCCTTAATCGCGGTTTTCTTGCCGTTCAGCCGCCCGGCGAAAGCCTCCAGCGTAAAATCTTCCGAAGTGGGATCCGGCCCCAGCTTGTTCAAACAGGTCAGCGCGGGCAGTTCTCCCGCCGGCACAAATTGCAGGCGGCCGAATTTGCGCTGATCGGTGTAATGCAGCTGGCCTCTGTCCAGGCTTATCACGACATGGGTGTGCTTTCCGCCGGCCCGCGCCTCCGGATAATATATGAGCGAGCCGGTCATGCGAAAATGCACCACAACAGTCGCGCCGTTGTCCAGACCGAGCAGCAGATACTTGCCGCGGCGTCCGAGCGAAGTGATTTCCC
>JAISQG010000013.1 GCA_031274335.1 Gracilibacteraceae bacterium | reverse complement strand
AAATAATCCTGATTTACGCTGAAGCTCTTCCAGCGTATCCTCGCCAAGCAGCGTGTTTCTCCATCTGCATTCCCCAAAAACCGCTTTTTCGCCGGAGAAGCCGATAAAATCAATCTCCTCCGCACGCCGCTCCTTCGGATTGTTACCCCACCATCTGCCGATTTTCCTGAAGGAGACAGGCAGCTTTTTCTCTTTCAGCATCCGCCACATATATTGCTTGGCGCACTCTTCAAAAGCTCTGCCCGTGTGGCTTGAGATTTGTTCCGCGAACACCTCGCCGCAGACAGTTTCGCCCAGGCCCGCCGTTATGCGGCTGAGCTCCGGCTGCACAAAGCGATACCAGAAAATAAACATCCAGTCGTCCAAAAGGTAAATCGACTTTTTCGATTTTGTTTCGGTAACCGGATACTCTTTGCGGACAAGCCCGAGGGCAACAAGTGTTGCGAGCATTTTACTGCACTGGCTTGTCTCGATATCCACCTTTGTCGCTATTTCATTGAGCTTGCTTCTTCCGTCCGCGATAGCGGTGATGACGGCGTTGTAAGTTTCGGGTATTTTGAGTTCCTGCTTGAGCAGATTCGTGGGCTCCTCAAACAGGCGCCCGGAGGTGTCAAAGAAAAGATTCTGCACGTTCTCCTGAAGGGACAGCATATTGTCGATTCTGAAGAGGTATTCCGGGATTCCGCCGGTTACGCTGTATAGAATAATTTTTTCTTCGTTGCTGAAAGCGGGCAGCATTTTGGCACTTTCCAGATAATCAAATGGCAGCAGCTTATACTGCGCCGTCCTGCGGCCGTACAGCGGGCTTTTATAGCCCAAAACCTGCTTCTCCATAAATGGCATGCTGGAACCGCACAAAATCAGGAAGAGCTTACTCGCGGCCTGGTGTTTGTCGATGGCCGCCTGCAAAACGGAGGACACCGATTTATCGCTGTTAGCCAGATAGGGATACTCGTCAATAGCGAAAATGATGCGCTCCCTTTTAGCATATTCAAATACATAATCAACGGCTTCGCGGAAAGACGGAAACGGATTTTTAGGTGCGTCCCGGGCGAGGACAGACAGAATTTGCGCGGATAGAATCTCAAGATTCTCCTTCGCTGTGGATTGCACGGCGACAAAGTAAACAGTTTTTCTGTCCTTGCAGAATTCGTTTATCAAGGTGGTTTTACCGACGCGCCGCCGCCCGTATATAACCGGGAACTGAAAGTCGCCCCGATTATAGCTTTTATTCAGGCTATTTAATTCATGCTTTCTGCCAACAAACATTTACTAACCCTCCGATTACTAATTATGCAATTAGTATATCTCACATGAAAACCGCTGTCAAGCCGCCTTTATTATCTGCGCCCCACTTTTGCAATACTATTGACAGCCCGCTTGAAATATGCTATTATGCCTCTGTCAATATCAATGGGGTATCGCCAAGCGGTAAGGCATCGGACTCTGACTCCGACATCGGTGGTTCGAATCCATCTACCCCAGCCAAAATGACCGTGCGGACGCGAGCCGGCACGGTTTTTTCTCCGCCTGCGGCGGCAATAACGGCATCAACTGGAAGGGAGCTGAGACGGGCAAAAATGGCGCTGGCTGAGGAAATTATCCGGTTGAGGGATGTTTGCATGGACTATGGAGGAGGGCTTGTCTTGGACAAGCTGAATCTCTATATCCTGAAAAATGAATTTATCACGCTTCTTGGTCCGAGCGGCTGCGGCAAAACGACGACGCTCCGGATCATCGGCGGTTTTGAACAGCAAACCAGTGGGGATATTCTGTTCGAGGGCGTAAACATCAACAATGTGCCGCCCTTCGCACGGAAGGTCAACACTGTTTTTCAACATTATGCCCTTTTTTCCCATATGAATGTCTATGAAAACGTCGCTTTCGGCCTGCGCATCAAGAGGCTGGCGGAAAAGGACATCGGACGCAAGGTGGGCGAAGTCCTCGAACTCATGAACCTGCCCGGCTTTGAAAAACGGGACATCGAATCCTTGAGCGGCGGGCAGCAGCAGCGCGTCGCCATCGCCCGCGCCATCGTCAACGAGCCGGAGGTCCTTTTGCTGGACGAGCCTCTGGGCGCGCTGGACCTGAAACTGCGCAAGGAAATGCAGATCGAACTGAAAAAAATCCAGCAGAGCCTCGGCATCACCTTTGTCTTTGTCACGCACGACCAGGAGGAAGCCTTGACGATGTCCGACACGATAGTCGTGATGAAAGACGGCCTCGTGCAGCAAATCGGCACGCCGATCGACATATACAACGAACCGAAAAACAACTTTGTTGCCGGCTTTATCGGCGAAAGCAATATCCTGGACGGCGTCATGCACGAGGATTTCCGCGTCAGCTTTGCCGGTCGTTCCTTCGTCTGCGTGGACAAGGGATTTGCTCCGGAGGAAGAAACGGACATCGTCATCCGGCCGGAGGACATCAAGCTCACCCAGGCCGAAAACGGCATGCTGCGCGGCGTCGTCACTTCGGTTATTTTCAAGGGCGTGCATTATGAAATGATGGTCAGCGCCGCCAACCGGGATTGGATGCTGCACAACACGCACATGGAGCCCGTCGGGCAGGAAATCGGCCTCGACATTTACCCGGACGACATTCACGTGATGAAAAAGGTAAAAATCGTTGAAAAAGAAACTGATTAGCGGGCCATACCTGGCCTGGATGCTGATTTTTTCCATCCTGCCTCTTTTTCTCGTCGTCTGGTACGCCTTGACGGCCGAGTCCGAAGGCGAAAGGGTCTTTACCCTGGCGCATCTGTCGCGCGTCTTTGAACCGATTTACCTGCGCGTCATCTGGCGCTCGCTCCGGCTGGCCCTCATCAGCACGGCATTCTGCTTTTTGCTCGGCTACCCCGTGGCGCTCATTCTGACGAGCCGGCATTTCAAGCGCCACACCATACTCGTCGTTCTCGTCGTCCTGCCGATGTGGATGAATTTTCTCGCCCGCACCTACGCCTGGCTGACCCTGCTGGAAAAAAACGGCCTTATCAACCACATCCTCGCTTTCCTCCATCTTCCGGCCATGAACATCCTGTACACGGACGCGGCCGTCATCCTCGGCATGGTCTATAACTTCCTCCCGTTCATGATTTTGCCTATTTATTCCACTTTATACAAAATTGACCATTCGCTGATTGAGGCGGCGGAAGACCTCGGCGCCACGCCGCTCACCACCTTCCGGCGCGTCATTTTTCCCCAGAGCCTGGCCGGCGTGCTTTCCGGCGTCATAATGGTTTTCATGCCGGCTGTGACGACCTTTGTCATTTCCCGCCTCTTGGGCGGCGGGCAATACACTTTGATCGGCAATATGATTGAGCAGCAGTTTCTCACCACTTACGACTGGGGTTTCGGCTCCGCCCTCTCGCTCTTTCTCATGGCGCTCCTGCTCATAACAGGCAGCGTCCTCATGCGTTCGCGCGGAGAGGAGGGAGGTTTATGGTGAGAAGCTGGGGCTCGCGCGTTTACCTCGCGCTCATCTTTTTGTTCCTCTACGCGCCCATCGCCGTGCTTATGGTTTTTTCGTTCAACAGCGCCCGCTCGCGCGGCGTCTGGGGCGGATTCACCCTCGACTGGTACGCCCAGCTTTTTCAGGACCGCCAAATCATGTCCGCGCTTTACTACACGCTGCTTTGCGCGCTGCTGGCTGCTGTCCTCGCCACCGCCCTCGGCACGGTGGCGGCCATCGGCCTCTCCGGCATGCGCGGTCTGCCCCGCCTATTGGCCTCCAACCTCGCCTATTTGCCCATGATCAACCCCGATATCGTCATGGGCCTTTCGCTCATGTTGCTTTTCATCTCGCTCAAAATCCCGCTGGGCTTTGTCTCTATGCTGCTGGCCCATATCACCTTTTGCCTGCCGTTCGTCATTTTCTCCGTCCTGCCCAAGCTGAAACAGACGCAGACCGAGCTTTACGACGCGGCGCTTGACCTCGGCGCCACACCGCTTTACGCCTACGCCAAGGTCATCATCCCGCAGATCAGGCCCGGCATCGTCACGGGCTTCTTGCTCGCTTTCACTATGTCGATTGATGACTTCGTCGTCAGTTTTTTTGCCACCGGCAACGGCGTCACGAATGTGGCGATCACCATATATTCCATGGCGCGGCGGGGCATGAACCCTAAGATCAACGCCCTGCTTACCATCATGTTCGCCGGGGTGATTTTGCTGCTGTTCATCGCCAACCGGCGGCTGGCGTCGGACACAAAGAGCAAGCAATCTACACTGTTTACGAAGTAACGATTCCCGGCAAAATGAGGAGGGCTTATAATGAAAAAAAACCGGATTTTCTGCGTGCTGCTTATCGCGGCCGCCTTGCTCGCCGCGGGATGCGGGCAAAACAACGCGGGTGAAGCTGAAACGATCATCGTCTACAATTGGGGCGACTATATCGACCAGTCCGTGCTGCGGGATTTCGAGCAGGAATTTGGCATCAGGGTCATTTACGAGGAATTTGACACGAACGAAAGCATGTACGCGAAGCTAAAGGCCGGGGGCACGGCTTATGACGTGGCTTTTCCTTCCGATTACATGATCAAACGCCTGATCGACGAAGGCGGGCTGGAAAAAATTAACTTCAAAAATATCCCGAATTATTCCTTGATCGGGGACCGCTTCAAAAACCTCCCCTATGACCCGCAGAACGAGTATTCCGTGCCCTATTTCTGGGGAACGGTCGGCATCCTCTACAATAAGACGATGGTGGATGAGCCGGTGGACAGCTGGGGCATCCTTTGGAAAGAAAAATACGCGAAGGAAATTTTCATGCTGGACAGCCAGCGGGACGCCATCGGTCTGACGCTGAAATGGCTGGGCTATTCACTGAACAGCAAAAGCGACGCGGAGCTGGCGATGGCCCAGGCGAAGCTGGTGGAGCAAATGCCGCTCGTGCAAGCCTATGTCGGCGATGAGGTCAAGGACAAGATGATTGCCGGCGAAGGCGCTTTGGCCGTCGTTTGGTCAGGCGACGCCCTGAACATGATGCTGGAAAACGAAGATCTGGATTTCGCTCTGCCGCAGGAAGGAACGAACATCTGGGTGGACGCTATGGTAATCCCGTCGACGAGCGAGCATAAGGAAGCGGCGGAAAAATTCATCAATTTTATGTGCCGAACGGAAGTCGCGGCCCGCAACTGCGAATATATCAACTATTCGACGCCGCATACGGAAGTGCTGAGCGGCCTGCCGGAGGAAATAACGGCGGACAACCGCTTTTATCCCGGCGAAGATGATTTGTCCAACTCGGAGGTTTTTGACGATTTGGCGGCCATGCTGCCGCTTTACGACCGTATCTGGACGGAAGTAAAGGCCGAGTACCAGTAAAAACCCTGACTCAGGGCGTGCGGCTGTTCTGTTTCCATAATTATCCATTTGTAATTTTATTATATTTTGTGACCTTTTGCGGCTTATTTCCTTGACAGTTTGTTCGCTTCCGAATATAATAATATTACGAGGAAACTAATTATGCAAAGGAGTTCGGTCATGATGCAAGAAAAAGTCACGGCCGAGAGGCTTACTCCCGAAAAAGCTGCCGCCCTGGGGCGGGATTACCCTGTGCTTCGCGGGAAACGCATTATGATCGTGGATGATGTGGAAGTCAACCGGGTCATTGTGCGGGAAGCGTTCGCTCCAACCGGCGCTCTTATCGAAGAGGCGGTGGACGGCCGCGAGGCGCTTAATTTGTTTGCCCTGGCCCCGACCAGCTTTGATTTGATTCTTATGGATATCAGCATGCCGGAAATGGACGGTTACGCGGCGACGCGGGCCATCCGCGCGCTCAGGTCGCCCCGGGCCGGAACTGTTCCGATCGTGGCTTTGACGGCCCACACTTTTCCGGAGGATGTGGCCGAGTCCTTTGCCGCCGGCATGAATCACCATTTGTCCAAACCGGTTGATTTTGTTCAACTGCTGAAAACCGCTGCCCAGTATATCGCTGGGCAGTGATTACATACCGTATTTCTTCATTTTTTTTACAACAGCTGATTGGTGTAAACGGTCAATAGTTTTGAGCCAATTTCGGCCACTTAAATTGAGCCACTTTTTGAATCTGAATTGGCAACGATAACCAGTTTTATTGCCATAGATCAACCTTTCGCATCTCCG
>JAISQG010000141.1 GCA_031274335.1 Gracilibacteraceae bacterium | reverse complement strand
ACAACCATCCGGCCGGCTGTTCAGGTTGAACAACTGGCGGCTGATAATGGCACGGCGATGCGATTGGTAGAAACAATAGAGGCGGAAGGCGGCGCCGGTTTGCTGACGGCCACTCGCGTCGTGAGTGTGGGTATGGGTCTGGCTGCCAAGAACGACTTAAAGCTCATCGAGGAATTGGCGCAAGCCGCGCGCGCTGAAATGGCTTGTACGCTGCCTGTTTGTGATGATATGCACTGGCTCCCGGCCGCCTGCGTGGTGGGTTCTTCGCATAGCCAGGTCGGGCCCGAGCTCTATTTTGCCATAGGCATTTCCGGCCAACCGCAGCATATGTCCGGTATTCGTGACGCCAGGATCGTTGTCGCCGTTAACAGCGACCCAGAAGCCAGAATATTCAAACATTGCAGCTATGGTATTGTTGGCGATTTGTACAAGGTGGTTCCCGCTCTGATTTCGGAATTCAATAAGGCCGGATGAGTATAGGAGAAAATAATGACTAACCAAAACATCAATTTTGACGCGGAATATGACCTCGTCGTTATCGGCGGGGGCGGTTCCGGCAAGTCCGCGGCGCTTACCGGCGCTCAGGGCGGACTGAGCGTGGCGATCCTGGAAAAAATGGATAAAACCGGCGGATCGTCCGTTTATGCCGAAGGCACGGCAGCCTTCGAATCCAGCGAGCAAAAGGCGCGCAAAACTCCCCCCACGCCGGGAACGCATTATCCGACCCGTGAGGAAGGCTTCCGCCGCTATACGGAGTACAGCCACCACCGCGCCAATCCGGACGTCGTGCGAATGCAGGTGAACAATACGGCGGAAACCATTGAGATTATGAAGTCGCTGGGCATCGTTTATACCGATGTGACCATTTACGCCTATGATCAGCCATACGAGCTCAACACTTTCCACCGGCCGGAGGGCCTGGGCGAGCATGTGCAGGAAGTCTTACTGCGCGCTTGCGTCAACGCGGGCGTGGACATCTTCACTTCGACGCCGGCCAAAAAGATATTGATGCGGGACGGGGCCGTTGTGGGCGTCCAAGCGCTGGATAAGGACGGAAACGTCATGAACGTCGGCTGTAAAGCGCTCATTTTGGCCACCGGCGGTTTTGGCAACAACCCGGATCTGGTGGAAAAGTATTCTTGGCTGTACCGGTCCGCTCGTTTCACCTACCAATGCGTTCCCACCGAAAACACGGGCGACGGTCTGACCATGGCGCTGGAGGCCGGCGCCGACACGGATAACATCGGCGCACTGATGGTTATTGCCTGCGCGCGCACAAAAACCCTGACCTCGCATGTCAGCGGCGCCGGTTCCCAGCCCGTGCTGTGGGTCAACAAAACCGGCCGCCGTTTTGCCAGTGAGGAAGTGGCCCTGAGCTTCGCCGATACGGGCAACACCATCGCCAAACAGCCGGAGGGGGTGGTATACGCCATCATCGACTCCGACACCGTGAAGCATCTCATTGAAAATGGTTCGGACATCGGCCTGGGCGATTTTATAGAATTTCATCAGAAACTGATCCGTCTGCAGACGGAATTGGACCAGGATGTGGCCGAGGGCCTTGCCTGGAAGGGCGACAGCATAGAGGCATTGGGCAAGGCTATCCCTGGGCTTGACCCTGCTGTTTTCGCCGCTACGGTGGCTGAGTATAATGACGCCTGCGACAAAGGCCATGACCCGCTGTTCTTCAAACAGCCCCGCTTTCTCCGTCCGGTGCGCAAAGGCCCGTTCTACGCCATAAACATGGCTCCCAGCGTGCTGGTGTCCTGCGGCGGCATCCGCGTGAACGGCGATCTGCAGGTCACGGACAAGGACTACAAGCCCATTCCAGGCCTGTACGCCGTGGGCATGGAAGCGAGCGGGCTGTATGGCGACACCTACAATCTGGATTGTCCCGGCACGGCCAACGGGTTTGCCCATGCCTCGGGTCGCGTGGCCGCGCGCCATGCCATCAAAACCATCAAACCCGGGAGTTAATTCATCCTTTCGTCAATTCAGTATAAAAATAAAGGGGAATTTGCCAATGCCTAAATATGTATATGATACCGAGTACGATGTTGTCGTAATCGGCGGGGGAGCCGCCGGCAAGATGGCAGCCTATACCGCCGCGAAAGAGGGCGAGTTGAAGGTCGCCTTGCTGGAGAAAATGCCGGAAACAGGCGGCACGTCCATTTACACGGAAGACCTGACGGCTTTTAACTCTATTGAGCAGCAAGAGCGTAAGACCCCTCCGAAATTTACCGGCACACCGTTTGATCATTATCCCACCTACGCGGAAGGTTATGCCCGCTATATGGACTACAGCCACCAGCGCGCCAACCCCGATGTGGTGCGGGTGCAGCTGTACGAAACGGCCGAAACTGTTCAGTTTTACCGGGATCTGGGCGCTGAGTGCGTCAATGTGTTTGTGTTTGCTTTCAACCAACCCAACGAACTCAACACAGCCCACCGCTACGAAGGCCTGGGCGAACGGATGCAGGAGCTGCTCTTGCGCGCCACCGTCAACGCCGGCGTGGACATATTCACCTCAACGCCGGCCCAAAAGATTTTGTCGAACGGCGGCGTTGTTGAAGGCGTGGAGGCCGTTGACTCCAAGGGCAACAAGATGCTCATCGGGGCCAAAGCCGTGATTATCGCTTCGGGCGGTTTCGGCAACAACCCGGAGATGGTTAAAAAGTACACCTGGCAGCACTGGACAGCCGACTATACCTCCCAGTGCGTACCCACCCAGAACACGGGCGACGGCTTGAATATGGCGCTGGAACTGGGTGCCGACGGGACTACCGCCCCCGGTGTTGTTATGAATATCCCTTGCGCGTGGGGCAAACTGCTTACGGCGCATACCACCGGCGCGGGCATCCAGCCTATCGTTTGGGCCAACAACCGCGGCGAACGTTTTGCCAATGAGGAAATGGGATTCAGCTTCATGAATGCCGGTTCGTCTTTCATCAAGCAGCCCAAAGGCAAAGTGTACGCCATTTTGGACTCTGCGCAGGCCAAATACTATATGGAGGAGGGTTCCGAAATCAGTTTGGGCGAGTTCATCGTATACAATCAGAAACTTACCCATCTTTTGGCGGAACTTGACGAGGCCATTAAAGCAGGCTACGCCTGGAAAGGCGACACTGTGGAGGAACTGGCGGGCGCCATTGACGATGTGAATGCCAATGCGCTTATCGCCACGTTGAAGGAGTACAACGAGTTTTGCCAAGACGGGGTTGACAAGAAGTTTTTCAAACAAGCCAAGTACTTGCGGCCGCTGAGCAAGCCTCCCTACTATGCTATCCGCATGGCCGCCAGCATACTGACCACCATCGGCGGTATCCGCGTCAACGGCGATATGCAGGTGACGGACGAAAACTATGATCCCATTCCCGGGCTCTATGCGGCGGGCAATGACGCCAGCGGTCTTTACGGCGACACGTATAACCTGGATTGCCCCGGCACGGCCTGTGGTTTCGCTCACGCTTCGGGCCGTAAGGCGGCGCGTCACGCCATCAAAATCATCAAAGCCAGGAATTAAATTTGTAAAGGTTGGTGGCTATGGGCAAAAAAACAGCTTTACTCGCCCTTTGGTGCTCCTTTTTGTGCATCATATATTTTGGCTTGTATCGGGGGCTGGTGTATCCGGTTTTTGGCACCGACGGCGGCGAGGCCTTTATCGCTTTCTGCGGGCTGGCCTTGTTCCTGGGGCAGAACGGCAATGCCAAAAATCTCCTCAATTATACTTGCAGCGCTGTCTGCGGCGGCATATGGGGATGGATCTTCCTCTTGGGCGTGGGGATTCTGTTGCCGGTCTTCAATATGAGTTTCGTACCCGCCGCGGTGGTTGACATCTTCGTCTTCACTACTCTGGCGATCATTGTTCACACATTTTTATTGCGCGACACAATCGTGAATAACATGCCTTTTGTGTTCATGGGAGTGGCTACCACCTTTTCCGGCACGGTAGCGCCCGGCCTCATGGGAGTCGTGCAGATTTCGCTCTTGCTGTTTTGCGGTATACTGATCGGCACAGCTACCAATGAAATGGCGCCGAAAATCTTTGGCCCGCCGCCCGCCGAGTGAGTGGGCAAGCAAGATAATCGCGGACAGTTCCCTGCTGATGGCTCCTTATGAAAAGGGGCCATCCTTTTTCCGCAGGATTTACTGTAGCTATGATCCTAAGGAGGTAAAGTTTTGAGCGAGGAAAAATTAGATGTTATTGTCGTAGGCGGCGGACCGGCCGGAGCCATAGCCGCATACCTGCTGGCTGAGGCCGGCTTGGAAACTGTGCTGTTCGAGCGGGGCAATACCTGCGGCAGCAAAAATGTAACCGGCGGCCGGATATACACCCACTCGCTCGCCCGAGTGTTTCCTGACTTTGCGCTGACCGCGCCCCTGGAAAGGCCGGTATCTCGCGAAGCCGTCTCGTTTATCACCGCAGACAAATTGGTCACCGTCGACTTGGACAACCCGGCTTGGGGGGCGACAGCGGATCATTCCTACACTGTCCGCCGTGTCTCTTTGGATGGCTGGCTGGCTGACCGGGCCGAAGCAGCGGGGGCGATGATCATCAACGGAATCCGAGTCGACGATTTGATCATGGAAAACGGCGCCGTTTGTGGCGTCATTGCCGGCGGCGATGAAATGCGCTCGAATGCCGTCATTATTGCCGAAGGCGTCAATCCCATGCTGGCTCGCCGAGCCGGGCTGCTGAGCGGCGACCTGAATCCGGCTCAGACAGCGGTCGGCGTTAAGATGGTTGTCAGTATGGAGAGCAAGGAAATCGAGTCCCGGTTTCATTTGCGGCCCGGTGAAGGCATGGCCCAATTGCTCGTGGGAGACTGCTCCAAAGGCGTACCGGGCGGCGGGTTTATCTATACGAACAAAGAATCCGTTGCCCTGGGCATTATTTTCACCATCGCCGAATTGGTAAAATCCGGGGTTTCCGTGCCGGACGCCATTGAATCTTTCCGGGCGCACCCGGGAATCGCGCCTCTTTTGAGCGGCGGCAAAGCGATTGAATACAGCGCGCATTTGGTACCGGAAGGCGGCTGGAGCATGAAACCTCGTCTGTACGGGGACGGCGTGCTGGTGGCCGGCGACACGGCGGGATTTGTGCTTAACTGCGGTTATATGGTGCGCGGCATCGACCTGGCGATCACGAGCGGGCGTCTGGCGGCGGAAACAGTGATCGGCGCCAAAAGCATTGAAAATTTTTCGGCGGCGGCGCTGGCGGCTTATGAGCAAAAGGTTCTGGATAGCCACATTGGCCTGGATTTGAAGACTTTTGAAAAAGTTCCGCGGTTCCTGGAGGATACTCCGGCTATGTTCAGCGCTTACCCGGCGCTGGCCGCCGATCTGTTGACGGATCTGTTTACGGCGCGCGGCGGCAAGCCTGAGCGCATACGCAGCTTGGCGGCCCGGCATATTGGCAAGGCGGGCTGGCTGCGATTGATCAGGGACGGATTGAAAGGAGTGAGGGCGCTTTGAGTGAATATTTGAGCATAGAAGAACGGCTGGGGCTGGATAAGTTCAACGTGGACGAAGGCGAGGCGCATATTGTGCTGCTTCGGGAAGCGGTTTGCGCGGCCTGTCTGAGCAAGCCCTGTACTTTTGTCTGCCCGGCCGGGCTGTATAAGTGGGCGGAGGGGAAAATGTCCTTTAATTATGTCGGATGTCTGGAATGTGGCACTTGCCGGGTAGCCTGTCCCAGTTCGGAGCAGGCGCTAACCTGGCGTTATCCGCGCGGGAGCTATGGGGTTTCGTTTCGGTGCAGCTAGGCGCAGGAGGTGCTGAAATGAATGCTCTTGCGTCGGCAAAGGCGCATGCGGCAGTGATTGCGGCGGCCTGTATGTGGGGTTCCATCGGCCTATTTGTCAGAACGCTGGATAAATACGGCTATAGCCCGCTGAGCATCGTGTTTGTGCGCATGATCGTCGCTTTTGTCATTTTATGCGCCTGCTTATGTCTGTTCAACAAAAAGAATCTGCTGCGCATCAAAATCAAGGATGTATGGATCTTCATCGGCACCGGTCTGTCCAGCGCCATATTGCTGAATTTGTTTTACAGCTTATCCATTGTAGCCAATACGCTTTCACTCGCTTCCGTACTGCTGGCCACATCTCCTTTTTTTGTGGTATTTCTTTCCGCGCCCTTATTCAAAGAGAAAATCACTGCAGTAAAAATAACCGCGCTCCTCATCGCCTTTAGCGGCTGCGTGCTGACCAGCGGTTTCATCGGCAGCGGGGCAGAGTTCAACCCATTCGGCATCTTTATCGGCGTTCTTTCCGGCATCGGGTGGGCCGTGTACAGCATCTTTTCCCGTTTCGCCCTCAACCGCGGCTACGATTCGCTGACCGTCAATGTCTACAGTTTTGCCATCGGTTCTCTGGCCTGCCTGCCTTTTACCGATTTTGCGGTGATCGGCGCCTCCGTCGGGACAAATCCGGCCTTTATGCTTTTTTTGCTGTTGTTGCACGCGCTGATCGGCTCGCTGTTGCCCTATATCCTTTATACCTACGGCTTACAATATATCGAAACGGGCAAGGCGGCGATCATGAGCGGCATCGACCCGGTGACAGCCGTTCTGCTGGGCGCAGCCATATACGCGGAAATTCCTTCCTTTATCTGCGTGCTTGGGATCGCGTTGGTGCTTTTGGCCATCGCGCTGCTCAATCTGCCACGCAATTCTCGCAGTTCTCCAAAACAATGACTTGCTTGTATTGTATTGAATTGCCGGCGAACGTATGATATACTGGTTTCTACGCGGAGGTGAAAAAATGACGGCTGAACCGAATCTGGAAAAAGATATTGCTTCCGTGCTTCTGCCGGAGGAAAAAATCAAAAGCCGGGTCGCCGCGATGGGGCGGCGGATCACGGAGGATTACGCGGGCAAGCGGCTGATCATGATCGGCGTTCTCAAAGGCGCCGTTCCTTTTCTCGCGGATCTGACCCGCTGCGTCCCTCTGCCTCTCCGATATGATTTTATCGCGGTTTCGAGTTACGGCGCTGCGACCGTTTCTTCCGGCGCGGTGCGCCTGCTCAAAGACCTTGACCTGAGCATCGAAGGCTTTGACGTTTTGCTGGTGGAAGACATAATCGACACCGGCCTGACACTGCGCTATTTGCGGGAAAATCTGCAAAGCCGCCGACCGGCCAGTCTGAAAATCGCCGCCATGCTCAACAAACCGGAGAGGCGTGTGACGGACATCACCGCGGATTACTGCGGTTTTACCGTGCCGGATGAATTCTTGGTCGGTTACGGCCTCGATTATAATCAGAATTATCGCAACATTCCCTATGTGGGCGTGCTCAAGCGTGAAATATATGAGCGGTAAGGCCATCATCCTCGCGCCATCAATTCTTTCCGCGGATTTCGCGCGCCTGGGCGAGGAAATCGCGCGGGTGGAGGCGGCGGGCTGCGAGCTGCTTCATATCGACGTCATGGACGGGCATTTTGTCCCCAACCTGACTATCGGGGCGGATGTGGTCAAAGCTTTGCGCGGTGTCACCGCTTTGCCGTTTGACGTCCATCTCATGGTGGAAAAGCCGGAGGAGTATATCGAACGCTTTGCCGCGGCCGGCGCGGCCTATATCACCGTGCACGCGGAGGCGGCGCGCCATCTGCACCGGGTGCTGGCGCAAATAAGGGCTTGCGGCGTAAAGGCGGGCGCGGCGCTCAATCCGGCCACGCCGTGGGAGAATTTGCGCTATGTAGCGGAAAACCTCGACCTGGTGCTTATTATGACGGTGAATCCCGGCTTTGGCGGGCAGGAATTCATCAGCGCCATGTTGCCGAAAATCGCCGCCTGCGCGGAATGGCTGCGGGCGGAAAATCCAGGCTGCCTGCTGGAAACGGACGGCGGCATCAACACCCGGACGGCGAGAGCGGCGGCGGCGGCCGGCGCCAATATCCTCGTGGCCGGCGCGGCCGTTTTCGGTCAAGCGGACGCGGCGGCGGCGCTGCGGGATTTGCGGCGGGCGGCGCGGGCATGAAAATCGCGGTGACGGCAAACGGGGCGTGGGAGGCGGAGTGGCTGGCAAACACGCTGAACAGCCGGCGCCCGGATTTGCTGGTCGCGGCGGACGGCGGGGTTTTAGCGCTTTTGGCGGCGGGGCGGAAGCCGGATGTTCTCATCGGCGATTTTGACTCCGCGCCGCCGGAGGCGGTGAATCGCTGCCGGGCGGAAGGAGCACGCGTAATCGCTTTTTCCGCCGAAAAGGACGCGACCGATCTGGAGCTCGCTTTGAGCTGGGCGGACGAAGAGCTGCGGCGCGCCGGCGCGGCGGAGGAAATCCTGCTGCTGGGTGCGGGCGGCAAAAGAATGGATCATCTGCTGGCCAATGTCGCGCTCATGCTGGGGTTCGCGCAGCGCGGGCGCCGGGTGCGGATGCTGAATCCCACGGAAGAATGCTGGGTGGCCGGGCCGGGGCGCGAGGAAATCACGGGCCGCGCCGGCGCTCTTTTGTCGGTTTTGCCGCTGTCCGTGGAGGCGGTGCTTTCATATGAAGGGCTGTTTTATCCGCTCTGCCGCCAGATTCTCCGCCAAAACGGGGTGCGCGGCATCAGCAACCGTCTGCTGGGCGCGAAAGCCGCCGTGGAGGTGCACGCAGGATGGGTGCTGCTCATCCGGCCGGAGACGGGCTGAGGTAAGACGCGCCTAAAAGCGCATGAGCAACATATAAAGAGCCGTGCCGCCTAAAATGCTGAGAAGAAAATTGCGCCGCCACAGGTGCAGCAGGGCGACGGCGGCCCCGGCCGTGAGCGGCGGCAGGGTGGAGGGGAGCGCGCTGAAATCAAGGGTGCGGAAGCAGTAAACAACGATGATGGTGATAATCGCCGGCGGCAGATAACGGCCGATGTAGAGCACGACGGGGGGCGGAGTTTGCCCGGGCCGGAAGACCAGAAACGGGAACAGGCGGGTTCCCAGCGTAATGAGGGCTATAATGGCGATGGCCGGCACCATGATTTCAGGTGTCATGCGGTTCCACCTTCCGGCGCGCCAGGACGAGGAATACGGCTGCCAGCACGACGGCGGGCAGCAACATATTGTCCGGTCCGAAAACGGCCAGCGATGCTCCGGCGGCAGCCAAGCCCGCCAGGAAAGGATATTTCGCCGAGCAAGAACGCGCCTGCTCCAGCAGAAGGACGATGAAAAGCGCGGTGAGGGCGAAATCGATGCCGGCCAGGTCAAAAGGAATGAGCGTGCCGGCGAGGGCGCCCAGGAGACTGCCGGCCAGCCAGGCCGCGTGATTGATCGCGGAAAGGCAGAAGGAAAATTCAGCCCGCCCGGTGCCGGACGGCGGCGAAACGCTGGTCAGGAGAGCGTAGGTTTCATCAGTGAGGGAAAAAATGAGGTAGGGCCGGTACTTTCCCGCACGGGCAAACGGCTCGAGCAGGGAGAGGCCATAAAACATATGGCGGGAATTCAGGAGGAAAGTCATAAAAGCCACCTGCCATAGCGGCGTGTTTTGCAAGAAAAAATCCACGGCCATGTATTGCGCCGTGCCGGCGTAAATTAACAGGCTCATGACGAGACTGAGCCACCAGGCGTACCCGTTGCCTGTCAGAAGCAGACCGAACACCAGGCCGATTGATAAATAGCCCAGAATGACAGGGATGGCGACGTGAAAAGCGTCGCGCAGCGCTTGTTTGTTCATGCACCGTCTCTCCGTTCTCCGGTTTTTGCGCCGGATGCCATATTATAACGAACGAGCAAATTAAATTTTGCGGCCGCGCAACAAAATCAAATGAACGGTCACTTCCCGCGGGGCAGCAAGCGCGGACGGCCTTCCGTCCTGCGTCAGGGGTGTCATGCGCAAAAAATGCTCCGCTTCCTCAGGTGTCGCCGGCAGGGTGTAGCGCATTTCTTCCTCCCCGGCCAGCGCCAGTCGCCCGGCAAATATCTCCTTGACAGGCGGGGCGGCGTAAGGCGCTTTTCCGGCCGCGGCGCGAATCTCGCGCAAATGATCAGGGCCGGGGATTATTTTTACGGCCAGCCCGCCCGGCGCCAGCACGCGGGCAAATTCCGTGTAATTAGCCGGAGTCAGAATATTCAGTAAAACATCGACAATCCCTGCCCTGAGCGGCATGCGGGATAAGTCGGCCACCAGCCAGTATACTCCCGGCGTCCGCGCCGCCAGGCGGATCGCTTCCGGCGCGATGTCGAGGGCCAGCGCGGTCAGGCTCGGCAAGTCTGAGGCCTGAGCGAGAGCGCCGGCAAAATACCCTTCGCCGCAGCCGGCGTCAAGCAGTGTGAGTTCCGGGCGGCCGGCGGAGCGGACGATTTCCGCCAGACGCTCCAACACCGGGGCGAAAAAACCGCGCCCGTACACGGCCCGCCGACTCTGAAACAGGGCGGCGTCATAAGGGCCGCCCGCCCGGCGCGGCAAAAAATTCAGGTAGCCCCTGGCGGCCAGGTCAAAACAATGCCCGCCGAAACAGACAAAGCTCCCGGCGCGGATCTCGCCCGGCTGCGCGCATACGGGGCATTGCAGCAGGCCGCCCGCCCGGTTCCAGAAAGCGAGCAATTCCGCTTTCATTTATATGAGGCCGCGGTTCCCCGTGACGGCCTCCCAGAGCGCGGGGATGGAGCGCGGGCCGCCGTGCAGCATGCTGAAATCACGGTACCAGCTCATATTGCAGTCGTTGCAGGCCGGTCGGCGGAGGTCGTTTTCCTGCATGGTCAGGATATTGCCCAGCACCTGCGGAAGCTGCATGCAGGGATGCACGTCAAAAAACCAGTCCACGAACAGAACGCGCGTGCCGCCGTAGCACGGATGCCTGACGGTGGCCGGATCCTTCAGGTAGTTGATGATATTGCGCATGGAAAGCGGCGAATTGATGATGCGGTATTTTTTCGACTGGATAAGCCGGATGGCCGCCTCCATCGCCTCGATCACCTTGAGGCGCGGCAGGCTGATCCCTTCGCCGCCCAGCTCGTACACTTTCGACTCGGAAAAAGTCGGATAATTGAGGGAAATGAAGTCAAAGCCCATATCCCGCGCTTCGCGGCAGACTTCTTCCATTTTGTCATGGTTTTCGTTCCAGATCAGCACCGAGGCCATTGTTTTCAAGGCCGTTCGCTTCACGGACTCCATAGCTCTTTTCATTTGATCCATAATGCCCTCGATCTGGCGGGAGGCGGCCATCGTGGCCGGGTCGCCTGAATCAAAGGAAATGCTGACGAGGTCGCAGCCGGCTTCCTCCAACCGGCGCGGCGCTTCCTTGCGCAGGAGCAGCGCGGGCGCGGCCAGCAGCACGGCGTTATTCACGCGGCGTTTCGTGGCGCGGGCGACAAAATCCATGATATGCGGGTGCAGCAGCGGCTCGCCGCCTGTCAAAGTGATGTGGGAAACGCCAAAATCGGCCAGGCGATCAATTGCCGTGAGCGCCTTTTCCCGATCGACAAACACTTTCGGCTTTTGTTTCCATATATTACAAAATGTGCATTTGGCGATGCAGGCGTTCGTCAGGGCGAACTCCGTGCAACGTAATTTGCCGCGCAAATAATTGCCGATGATGTTCCGGGTTTTTCCGTGAGCCATATACGCCTGTCCTCCCGCTACGCGCCGGCGATTATCTCCTGTATCCGCGCCCAAAGGGTTTCGTCGCCGCCGGCACTGACAAAAACCAGCTCCGTGAGGTCTTCCATTCCGAGCAGATACCGCTCCGTGGCCGAGCCGGAAGGTATTCCTGCACCGTCAGCCAGAAGCAGGGTTCCGCCCCGTCCCGCCGCGGCCGCTGCGGCGGGCAAGGCATCCGTGTAAACGCGTCCGTCCGCGAGATAGACAATCCCGCCGGCCGGGTAAAACTCCGAGGCCACGGCCGCCGAGGTTTCGTAACGATCCGCTCCCGCGTAACGCACAATATCCTCCGCCAGCACACCGAGCGCGGCCAGACCGTCTAAGGCCAGCCGGCTGACGACGCCTTCTCCTCCGGCCACGAAAACCCGCTGCGGCCGCATATCCCGCAAGGCGGTTGCCGTGGCCGCCGGCAGAGCGTCGCGCCGGGTCAAAAGCATCGGCATCCCGCGTCCCGCCGCCGCCGCGGCCAAAGCCAGAGCATCCGGGTAGTCCTCGCCCGTGGCAAGGGCCGCCTCGGAGGATGCCGGCAGGAAGGCGGCGATGCGGGCCGCCGTTTCATAACGGTCAGACCCGGCCAGGCGGATGGTTTCCTGCAGCCAGGGCATGGCGGCTTTCATCTCCGCTTCGGTCGCCGCGCTGACGGCACCTTCTCCGCCCAAGATGATGAGGCGGGACGGGGCCAGCACGCCCAGTGTGGAGATAAGGCCGTCTCCGGCGCGCTCCGGCGCGGTCAGCAGGATCGGCGCCTTATAATAGGCCGCGAGCGGCACTCCGGCCAAAGCGTCGGGAAAATCGTCGCCGCGGGCGACGATAACCGTTTCGCTGCCATAGGGCCAGTGAGTTTGCGCCAGGCGGTCGGCGGCACTGAAATCATCATGTGCCGTGAGCATGGACAGGAGCTCCGGGCGGACGGGCTCCGGCGCGGGACCGGCGGAGGGCGCAAGCGGGTTGTCCAGATCGCCGTAATGGCGCGGTTCCGGCGTTTCCCATACGGAATCCGTTTCCGGCAGATAGCCGGGCGGCAAAAGCGTCGGGTCGATGCGCGTGATGTCGACCGGCGTCACATAGCCGGGAAAAAAGTCAGCCGCTGCGCGGCGATAGACCGCTTCCTGGTACGAAACTTCTCCCTCGGCCTCGCGATCCTGCGGGTTGTTGACCGTGGACCAGCTATTGTAAGCCCAAATGGCGAAATACCAGTTTTCCAGCACATTGCGGTCATTGTCCCCGATGACGGGTGTGTTCAGCCATTTTTGGTTCAGGAGGTCTGCTCCGTAATCTATGTTAAAATCTATGTCGTATTTCAGACGCCAGACCAGCTCTTCATCCGCCGGGTCGTAGCTGGCGATCTGCATGATGCCCAGCGCCGGGCGCAGCAAAGCGGGGCTGTCGCCGATGGCGCGCCCCTCGCCGTCCCATTGCCGCCAGCCGGATTCCACATATGCGATCGTCTTCAGGATGACGCTCGGAATGTTTTTATCCCTGGCGGCGTTTTCAAGCTTGGCGGCTATTTCCGCCCGGCTTGGATTTACATACCGCGCTTCTTCCGCTGCGCAAACGGGCGTAACGGCCAAGAGCGTGAGCAGAAAAAAACAGAACGCTTTGATACGCGACATTCGTCAGCACCTCGCTGTCGGCGCCGGCCGGCGTTTTTGCTATTTGGCCAGGCTGACTTTCCTGCTCCCGGCCAAGCGTTTGGCGAGCCGGGATTTCTTGCGCGCGGCTTTGTTTCTATGGATCAAGCCTTTGGACT
>JAISQG010000044.1 GCA_031274335.1 Gracilibacteraceae bacterium | reverse complement strand
ATTGGAGCAGCGGAATCCGCATTGCCTGGCCGTCAAGCAGTATAAAAAATTCCGCCTGGCGGCGGGCAAAACGATGAAATCCATCCTCATTTCCTGCGCGGCACGCCTGGCGCCTTTCGATATCGCCGAATTGCGCGAAATCATGAGTTATGACGAACTGAAACTCGACGAGATCGGCGACCGCAAAACCGCGTTTTTCCTCATCATGAGCGACACGGATTCCACGTATGCTTTTCTGCCGGCCATGATTTTTTACCAGATGTTCAATCTGCTCTGCGACAAGGCCGACGACCATTACGGCGGCAAACTCCCCGTGCATGTGCGCTGCCTGTTCGATGAATTTGCCAACTGCGGCAAAATCCCGGATTTTCAGCATCTGATTTCCACTATCCGCAGCCGGGAAATATCGGCGACCATCATTTTGCAGTCGTTTTCCCAGCTGAACTCCATTTATAAGGACGACGCGGAAACGATCACGGATTGCTGCGACACGATGGTGTTTCTCGGCGGCAAATCGGTGAAAACGACGGAGAACATCGCGAAAATGGTCGGAAAAACAACCATCGCCCACCGCAGCACAAACGAAACCCGCGGCGAGCACGGCAGCATCAGCCTGAATAATCAGATTATCAGCCGGGATCTCATTGACGCGGCGGAAGTCGGCCGGCTGGAAAGGCAGCAATGCCTCGTCCTCATCCAAGGCCTGCCCCCGTTCAAAAGCCGAAAATTCAACACCGCCGGGCACCGCCGCTATTCTTTCCTGGCGGACAGCGGAAAAAGACCGCGGTTCGAGATGGCCGCGAAACAAAATAAAGGAGTGTAAGCAATGGATACTTTGAGAAGCGTGATGGACATGATCGTGAATTTTGTCACCTTCGGCGGCAGTCTCTGGCTGGTCTGGGGTGTCGTCATCCTGGCCGGCGGACTTAAGGATAAAAACGGGCCCGCCCTGCAATCCGGTCTATGGCAGATTGTAGGCGGCGGCCTCATCGTCGGAGCGGCGCAGGTGTTCGGCAGACTGGCCCTGCCGACTTTAGCGGGAGCGGTTTGGGCGCTGCTGCGCGTATCCGGCTGACAGAGCGGGCGCGCGCCGTTCAAAAGGAAGGTTGATGGGGCATGTTTGAAAATATTTTGAACCAATGGCTGGGGGAAATCAGCACGATGATCATCAGCGCCGGAAGCAGCGGCAATCTGGTGGCGACGCTGGACAGTTTTAACTCCACCATGTACGGCTTCGTCAAAAACGTGATGGAAAACGTTATCTTACCCGTGGCCTATGTTATACTCGCCCTTTTTCTCGTGCTGGAGCTGCACAAGGCCAGCATGAAGGCCGACGGCGCCGGCGGAGGCATGCAATTCAGCGCCGAAATCGTTTTTCGCGTTTTGCTGAAGCTCGTGCTTTGCAAATTCGCTGTTGACAGCGCCCTGCTCATCATGAACGCCGTGTATGACGTGTCCCTGCATATGACCGCCGGCATCCGGACCGCGCTCACGCTGGAAACCTTCGGGACGCCGGATCCGGCGAACGCCGCCACCGACGCCTACGGCCTTTTGATTGAGGACATGAACCTCGGCGAACAGCTTGGCTTTTTCATCGAATTGTTCTTTGTCCGTCTCATCGTCAACGTAGTGCTCTTGCTCGTCAACGTCATCATCATAGGGCGCTTCGTAGAAATCTACATCTACATCGCCGTCGCGCCGATTCCCCTGGCCACGTTTCCGCATGAAGAATTGAGCGGTATTGGCAAGAATTTTCTGAAAAATTTTGCCGCTCTATGCCTCCAGGGGGCGATGATTTTCCTGGCGCTATCGTTTTATCCGCTGCTGTTTAACAGCTCTGACGCGGCAGGCGCCGGATTGATCTCCGTTTTTTCCCTGGTTGGCTACCCGATCCTTCTGGCCATTGTGGTTTTCAACTGCAAGGGCCTGGCCAAATCAATTTGTCACGCCGCATAGGAGGTGTCGTGTGCACGCGTCCATCCCTAAAGAAATCATGGAATATCGAGAAAAAATCATGTTCGGCCTGTCCATCCGCCAGCTCTTGTGTTTTGGCGCCGCCATCCTGTCCGGCGCCGCCACTTGGTTCTTCTGCGACCGTGTGCTGGGGCTATCGCTGAATACGGTGAGCTACATCATCATAGCGGAGGCCGCGCCGCTCATGGCGCTGGGATTTATCCAGAAAGACGGTATGCTTTTTGAAAAATACGCTGCGCTGGTCTTGCGTCATCGGCTCGGACGGCTGCATTTGCATTTTGAATCCGCGCCCATGAGCGTGACCATGCCGGGCAGCGCGACTAACGCGGCGGCGCCGCGCAAGGAAAAGAGGAAATTTTATGCCAGGGTTGCTGAGCAAAATCATCCCCAACGCGAATGCGAAGGCTTTACGGTTACAAAAAAAGAACGCCAGAGAAAGCGCAAAGCGGCACAGCGAAAAATTGCGGCTGCTCGACAAGAGTGCCGCGCAGCAAAACGCCGCGCTGAAAAAGCAGCTCCGGCAGGCGGCCGCGCCAAAGAATACCTCCCAATGCATAAGATACAAGCGGATGTACGAGGACGGCGTTTGTGAGCTGGATAGCGGATTTTTCAGCCGCACATTTAAGTTTTCCGACATCAATTACCAGACAGCGCGCCGGGGCGACCAGGAGGATATTTTCCGCCACTACTGCGAATTGCTGAATTACTGCGGCCCGACGCTCCGTCTCCAGATCACGGTGCTGAACCGGCGCATCGACAAAGATCTTTTCCGTGAGCAGATGTTTTTGCGGCCGGCCGGGGACAAGCTGGATGCCTACCGGCATGAGATGAACGAAATGCTGAACGCGAGGGCTTTGGAAGGGCAAAACTCCATTTTGCGGGAAAAATACGTGACATTTACGACGAACGCGCCTTCCTACGAAGCGGCCATTCCGGCGCTGGCCCGTGTCGAAAGCGATTTGGGCGGGCATTTCAAGGCCTTGGGCTGTGAGATAAGGTCTTTGTCCGGCGCGGAGCGTCTGGAACTGCTGCATAATCATTTCCGGCCGGAGGAAAAATACACCTTCACCTATACCCAGCTTGTGGCCAGCGGTCTGCAGACCAAGGATCTCATCGCGCCGGCCGGGTTCGATTTCCAGCCGAAAGACCATTACTATTTTGACGATTACATCGGGCAATGCCTGTATGTCCGCGAACTGCCGGCCGAGCTTTCGGACAGGGTTATATCCGAGCTGACGGATTTGCCCATTGATATGTCCGTGAATATCCATATTGAAAATGTGGAACAGGGCCAGGCGCTGGAACTGGTCAAGCGGCAGATCGCCTACATGGAAATGGAAGCGACCGGCAAACAGGACGCCGCCGTGCAGCAGGGCCGCAACACGGAGATTGCCGTGCCGATGGAAACGCGGCGCGCGCATGAGGAAGCCTGTCTCTTGCTCGACGCGCTGGAAAATCACAATCAGCGCATGTTCAAGGTGACGATTTTGCTCCACACCTACGCCGCCGATATGGAGACGCTGCAGGACAATTCCTGGCAAATCATATCCACGGCGCGCAAAAACAACATCAAGGCGGACAAACTGCATTACACGCAACTGGAAGGCATGAACAGCGTCCTGCCTTTGGGGCGCAACTGCGTTGAAATCCGGCGGACGCTGACCACGGACAGCACGGCGATTTTTATCCCGTTCACAGCGCAGGAACTTTATCAGAGCGGCGGCATGTATTACGGGCTGAACGCCCTTTCGCGCAATCTGATTTTTTTCGACCGCAAAACGCTGAAAGCTCCCAACGGAGTTATTCTTGGCACTCCGGGCAGCGGCAAGAGTTTTGCCAGCAAAAGGGAAATGATCAATGTGTTGCTCTCCGACCCGGAGGCCGAGGTGATCATCATCGATCCGGAGCGCGAGTACACGCCGCTGGCGCAGGGTTTCGACGGTGAAGTGGTGCATATTTCCGCCGGCAGCAAGGCCTGCATCAATCCGATGGATATAACGATGGATTACGCGGACGACGACGACCCGCTCCTGCTCAAGGCGGAATTTATCCTGTCGCTCTGCGAATTGCTGGTGGCGAGCAAGCAGGGGCTGACGGCCGGGCAGAAAACGGTGATCGATCGGGCCTGCAAGCTGACTTACCAGCCTTATTTCGCCAATCCCGCCAAAAATCCCGTGCCGACGCTGAAAGAGTTTTATGAGACCTTGCGCGCCCAGCCGGAGGCGGAGGCCCAAAGCCTGTCTCTCTCGCTCGAACTCTATATCACGGGCTCCCTGGCCGTTTTTGCCCGGCAGACGAATGTGGATATTCAAAAGCGGCTCGTCGTTTTTGACATCAAGGATTTGGGCAAGCAGCTCCGCACGATCGGCATGCTCATCGTCTTAGATCAAATCTGGGTGCGCATTACGCGCAACCGCAAATTGCGGCGGCGCACCTGGATATATATTGACGAGCTCCAGCTTCTTTTTCAGAGCGAATACAACGCCAATTACTTTTTTGAGCTTTGGTCGCGCGCGCGCAAGTGGGGGGCCATTCCGACCGGCATCACCCAAAATGTGGAAACATTGCTGCTCTCCGACCTGGCGCGGAGGATGCTCTCTAATTCCGATTTTATCATGATGCTGAATCAAGCCGCAAACGACCGGGCGGAACTGGCCCGCCTGCTCAATATCAGCGAGCGGCAGCTCAGTTTTGTCACGGGGAGCGAGGCCGGGCACGGGCTGCTTTTCGCCGGCAAAAGCATCATCCCTTTTATCGACCAGTTTCCGCGCGACACGACCTTGTACAGCATGATGACGACCAAGCTGGAAGAAGTTGGGACATGACAAGGAATTGGCGGCAGTTCAGTTTCCCGCGCGGCGCTCTCCGCCGATAAAGACGTCGGAGACTGATTGCAGATTCGCCAGATTTTCCAGCGGGTTTTGCCGCAGGGCGATGAAATCCCCGTATTTGCCGGTTTCTATGGTTCCGATCTCGTTTTCCATCCGGCAGGATTGCGCGGCGCGGCGGGTGATCATTTCCAGGCACTGTTGTCTGCCGGCGCCGCATTTCTCCATTTCTGCGGCTTCAAACCACATGGCGCCGTGTACGCCGTCCGTGCCGAGGCAAAGGTTTATCTGCCGCGCCAGCATTTTGCGCGCCACAGAATAATAGGTATCGCGAATGGAGGCCAGGCGGCGCTGCTTTACTTCATCCAGATTGCGCAGTCCCCTGGGGTGAGACAGCGGGCTGAAAGTGAGCGTCACCCAGGCTCCG
>JAISQG010000098.1 GCA_031274335.1 Gracilibacteraceae bacterium | reverse complement strand
ATACGCCTTCGAGCATGGGAAGCTCACCAATTTGCTGTTCGGCATGGACGATGTGAACGTCGACGCCGGCAAGCTCGCCATGTGGCGATTGCGGACACGCGGGCAGTTTGGCGGAAAATGGCTCTCGGATTACCGCGTAAATACACTTGGCATGGCGTCCGGAGAACCGTTGCCGCAGGAGCAGGGGCGCGCGAAGCCGGAAGCGCCCATCATCGGCGCTGACGCCAACGTGTTCAACATCATCGGCATTGCGGCGAGGGCGCTCCGCAGAGCAGGAATGCCGGAGCAGGCCAAAGAGATGAGCGCCAAGGCGATGCAAAGCGGAAGTTACGATGAGGCGCTCGGCGTTATTATGGAGTATGTAGAACCGGCAGACGTGGAGTATGCAGGGCATGGCATGATGATGGAAATGGGAGAGATTTGAGATGAACACATCAATGGAAGCTGCAAAACGGATGAGAGAGAAGTATCCTCCCGGCACACAAATCCGTCTCAACCAGATGGATGATCCTTACGCACCTGTGCTTTCCGGTACCGTCGGGAAAGTTGATTTCGTAGACGACGCGCTTCAAATCCACATGATTTGGGAGGACGGCAGGACGCTCGCGCTCCTGCCGGGCGTGGATGATTTTACAGTTATTCAGCCGGAACCGGCGCCGCTGAAACTGTATATGCCGCTCACGATGGACTGCTACGAGCAAAATAAATGGGGCGATTATGAGGAATACCCCACCGAGTTCAGCCCGGAAGAAACCGTAGCCTGCCACGACAACATCTTCACCGCGCTTGTGAAAGAACGGATGCCGGAGGAAGCCGAGCGTGGACTCATGCACTGGTACGGCGAGAACGATGCCGTAGACCGAAAGGTGCGCTCCGCTTTCTTTTCTGTTGAGGAACAGAATGGCAGGCTCTGGGGAACGGCAGAGTGCCAAGTAGCCGGAACACTTTCGCCGGACGAATTGGACACGCTGAAAGCTTATCTTGCAGGCCAGGCGAGCGATGGTTGGGGCGAGTCATTTGAGCAACGACCAATCAGTACACCGGATGGTGAGATTTATGTTCATCTCTGGAACAGCAACGATGACTGGAGCATGATGACCGAGGATGAATTTCACGCCGCACAGGAACAGCTGATAGGCGGCCGGACGATGGGAGGGATATCGTGAACAAACAGGAATACGCAGGTTGGCAAGCTCTGACAGAGAGCAGTCGCAACCCGTGGACGGAGGACGCGATATTCCGTGCCAACGGGCGCGGCGCCCTTTACTATCGCGGCGGCAAGGACGGCATCTACATCGCGGTCACCAAAGGCGGAATACTGAATGCCGGGACCTACGAGGGCGCAATCCCGCATATAGGAGAGGCGGCTTTTGTGCCGATGGTCAGCGAACAGCACGCCGGCTTCAATGATGCGATGAGCCGAGCGATGCAAATAGGCGGGCAACAATTTCTCATCGATATGTTCCGGGGCTGTGATCACGCGGAAGCGCAGAAGGCAGCCGTCGCCGCATACGAAGCCGCAGTGCCGGAGGACAGCGAGCTGACCGAGAATGTTGCTGATCAGCCGCTGATGGGGCAGCGGTTCGGGTGATGCAAGTCCATCGAAGCGGCTTGCCAGTGGCTCGCTCACGCAAAATGAAGGAAGCAGCAAAGACCAAAGCACAAGCCGCAAAAGTTTTTCTGAAAATGGGATTGTATGTATGGCGCAGATGGTGTATAATCAGATGCGCGAGACAACAAACGAGAGAAAACTCGAAGTCCATTGCAGAATGCGCCTCACGGTGTATATCTAAAATGGACAAACAAACCATACGACACCGCCATACAAATCGGCCATACTAAAACGGACCGGCCGCATTGGAGCCATTAGCTCAGTTGGTAGAGCACCTGACTTTTAATCAGGGTGTCCCGCGTTCGAGTCGCGGATGGCTCACCAGTTTCTCAGATTCACGCCGTCGGCGTATTGCGCGGGCCATTAGCTCAGTTGGTAGAGCACCTGACTCTTAATCAGGGTGTCCGGAGTTCGAGCCTCCGATGGCCTACCATTATCACCGGAATATGTCAAAAAACAAGCTGTCCAGATCCCAGGATTTGGCCTGGTTCATTCCAAGCCATTATCATGCGGGTGTAACTCAGTGGTAGAGTGTCACCTTGCCAAGGTGAAAGTCGCGAGTCCGAATCTCGTCACCCGCTCCATACGACACCACAATCACGCGGCGCTTTGCGTCGCGTGTCTGAATTTTCCGGTTCTTGTATTGTAAGCTGAAACCCGCATAAACAGCGGGCTTTGCTTTTTGTCGAAATAGACAGAGGAGCCGGTGTAAAGCGTCGTTTGTAAAAACATGGGCATCCGCGTTATAATGTTCAGGCCTGAATATTATAAAACAGACGGAGGACAGATTCATGGAAAGGGAAACGGAAAACACAGGCGCCGCCCTGACGGAGGCCAACATCGCGGGCTACCTGGAATACCTGGCGCTGGAGGAGCGGGCCCGGGCCACGCGGAAAAAATACGGGCACGCCGTCCGGGGCTTCGCCGCCTTCTGCCGGCAGGAGGCGGAGCCCGCGCCGGAGCTCGCGCCTGCGGCGCTGGAATACAAGGAGCATCTGCGGGCCATACTCGCCGCCGGCAGCGTCAACGCGGCCATGTCCGCCCTGAACGGCTTCTTTGCCTTCATCGGCGCCTCCTTCCGCCTCAGGCCGCTGGCCCTCCAGCGCCGGACATACCTGCCCGGGGACAGGGAGCTATCCCGCGCCGAATACAGGCGCCTGCTCGCGGCGGCGCGCGTCTGCCGCAACTGGCGCCTGCGCCTGATCATGCAGGCCATCTGCTGCACGGGCATCCGCGTGAGCGAGCTGTGCGCCCTGACCGTGGAAGCGGCGCTGGCGGGCATGGCCGAAGTCACGAGCAAGCGCAAGACGCGGATTATATTCATCCCCCGCAAGCTGCAGGCGGCGCTGCTGCGCTACGCGCGGGAGCAGGCATAACGGAGGGCTGCATTTTCGTGACCAGGAGCGGCCGGCCCGTGGACCGGGGCAACATCTGGGCGGCGATGAAAGGGCTGTGCGCGGCGGCAGGCGTCGAGCCGTCCAAGGTTTTCCCGCACAACCTGCGCCACCTTTTCGCCCGCGTGTTTTACGAGGAGGACAAGGACATCATGCGCCTGGCGGACCTGCTCGGGCACAGCGACGTGAACACGACGCGGATTTATGTAATGGAGACCGGGAAGGAGCACCGGCGGCTGGTGGAAAAGCTGGGGCTGATGACGTAGACAGCGCCTTTACGACGGAATATAGATTCTGTCGTAAACCCGCCTGGCCAAATTGCCCGGAATCATAGTCCAAACGCCTAATATAAGTAAAATATTCCAAATATATGTACTAATTCGCCTGTCCGCCGCCGTGCCGGACGCAGCTTCTTTGCTCCGCGCTTCCCGGCGGGCACACCTATATAGACCGGAGGGTTCCGGTCTGTTTGCCCCTGCCGTAAAACTTTCGCGCGACTCAAAAAATAGCCGCAAAGGTCTTGACGTATTTTCCTGTTCAGGGGTATAATGGCATATACCCGTATTTTACCCTGCTTTTTACCGTTTTTTTGACGCCGGTCTACGACGAAACCTATATTCCGTCGTAAACGGGGAAGCGAAAATACTTATGACAGGAGGGGTTAAAAATGCCGACGTACACATGGCGCTCGCGTTGCCGGTTGTGCGGAAGAACGGGTTCGGCAAGAAACGCCTGAAGCGAAAAAACAAAAGAATTTTCTGCATTGCGCGCGGCATGCCCATAACTTGTCTATGTCACTGCCTATAATGGAAAGTGAGAACGCGATAAATAGGGCAGGTGCCGGGCAAATGCCATAACTCATTGAACGGCAGCGGCAATCACATTTCTCAATGGGAGAAAGCTGAACGGAAAAGGCAATAAAGATGAAATTACAAGAAAGAA
>JAISQG010000052.1 GCA_031274335.1 Gracilibacteraceae bacterium | reverse complement strand
GGCATGAAATTCGCCCTGTGGCACGATGAAATGCTCCGGCAGCGGGAACGTCTCGTCCATGCGCGGGAGGATGTCCGCGCCGGCAAAATTTCCGGCGCCGTCGGCACGTTCGCCAATGTGGATCCCCGCGTGGAAGAACATGTCTGCCGGGTGCTGGGGCTCAAAGCGGCGCCGGTTTCCACGCAAATCATTCAGCGCGACCGCCACGCTTTTTTTGTCACGGTGCTGGCCGGCATCGGCGCCACGCTCGACAAAATAGCGACGGAGCTGCGCAATCTGCAGCGCACGGACGTGCATGAAGCGGAGGAAGCGTTTGCGCCGGGGCAAAAAGGTTCTTCCGCCATGCCGCACAAAAAAAACCCGATCACGGGCGAGCGCATAAGCGGCATGTCCCGGCTTTTGCGCGGCTACGCTCTCGCGGCTCTGGAAAATGTAGCCCTGTGGCATGAGCGCGACATTTCCCACTCGTCGGCGGAGCGTGTTCTGCTGCCCGACGCCACCATCGCGCTTGATTACATGCTGGCGAAAGCGACGGCTTTGGTGCGCGGTTTGCGTGTTTTTCCGGAGCAGATGCGGGAGAACATCGAAAAAGTCCACGGACTCATTTTTTCCCAGCGCGTTATGCTCGCCCTTGTGGACAAAGGCGTGAGCCGCGAGGACGCTTACGCTCTCGTGCAGAAAAACGCCATGCTGTCCTGGGACAATAAGCGCTCCTTTCAGGACTATGTGCTGGGGGACGCGGAAATCCGGCGGCATTTGAGCGAGACGGAGGTGGCGGCGCTTTTTGACTATGGGTATCACACGGCCCGGGTGGATGAGATTTTCCGCCGCGCGGGCCTCAACTGAAAACGAAGGCAGGGGTAAGCGGAATGCAAACAGGAGAGTGTATCAAAATGGAGAAGCTGGCGCAGCGTTACGAAGGCAAGGCCAAAAAGGTTTACGACACGACGGATCACAATTACTACTGGATTGAGTACAAGGATGACGCGACGGCCTTTAACGGCCAGAAGCGCGGCACAATCGAGGACAAGGGCGTCGTGAACAACAAAATGTCGGCGTTGCTGTTTGAGTACCTGGAAAACAACGGCATTGAGACCCATTTTGTCAAGCTGCTGAACGACCGCGAGCAGATTGTGCGCCGCCTGGACATGATTCCGCTGGAAATCGTCGTGCGCAACGTCGTGGCCGGCAGCCTTTCGCAGCGCGTGGGCAAGGAAGAAGGCTATGTGCTGAAAAAACCTGTTTTCGAGCTTTACTACAAAGACGACGAACTTGGCGACCCGATGGTGAACGATACGCACGCCCTGGCTCTCGGCTGGGCGACACAGCAGCAGCTGGACGAAATGAAAAGTATGGCTTTGCGTGTGAACGAATTGATGCGCGCCGTCTGGGACAAAGCCGGCGTCACGCTGGTCGATTACAAGCTGGAATTCGGCGTCTGGGAGGGCCATGTGCTGCTGGGCGACGAAATTTCGCCTGACACATGCCGCTTCTGGGACAAAGAAAGCGGGGAAAAACTCGACAAGGATCGTTTTCGCCGCGACCTGGGCCAGGTGGAAGAAGCATACGCGGAGGTGTACTCACGTTTGCGGGAGGCGCTGAGCGATGAGTGAGGCGCATGTGCAGGTGACGCTGAAAAAAAGCATCCTTGATCCGCAGGGCAGCGCGGTGGAAAAGGCGTTGCGCCAAATGGGCTATCCCGTGGACGCCGTGCGCGTCGGCAAATTCATGGAAATCCGGATCGCGGATGGCCTGAGCCGGACGGAGCAGCGGGAGGCGCTCGAAGAAATCTGCCGCAAGGTGCTGTCGAATCCCGTGATTGAGGAATACACCTTTTCGCTGGAGGATCAACCGTGAAGATCGGGATAGTGCGCTTTCCCGGCTCCAACTGCGAGACGGACTGCCTGGAAGCCTGGCGGGTCATGGGCTGCGAGGCGGATATGCTCTGGCACCGGGAAACCTCGGTGCGGGGTTATGATCTCGTCGTGCTGCCGGGCGGGTTTTCTTACGGGGATTATTTGCGCACGGGCGCCATCGCTCGGTTTTCGCCGATCATGCCGGATGTGATCCGTCACGCGCGGGAAGGCGGCCTGGTCTGGGGAATCTGCAATGGTTTCCAAATTTTGACAGAATGTGGCCTGCTGCCGGGAGCCCTGCTGCGCAACGCCGGGCTCAGTTTTATTTGCGCGCCCCAATGCCTGCGGGTGGAAAATAACGCGACTGTGTTCACGCGCGCCTACGCGCCGGGGCAAATCGCGCGGATGCCGATCAATCACGGCGAGGGCAATTATTATATCGACGCGGCCGGACTGGAGGAGCTGGAAAGCGAAGGGCGCGTCGTTTTTCGCTATGTGAGCGCGGACGGCGCGGCGGATGCGGCCGGAAACCCGAACGGCTCCGTGCAAAATATCGCCGGCATCATCAGCCGGGAGGGCAATGTCCTCGGCATGATGCCGCACCCGGAGCGGGCCGTGGAGCAACTGATCGGAGGCGAGGACGGGCGGGGCATGTTTCGCTCGCTGCTGGGCTAGTGGATAGTGGATAGTGGATAGTGGATAGTGGGTTCTGAAACAGCGGTCTTAAGGAGAGAAAAGTGACATGGAAGCACAAGTTTGGCGGGAGATGGGTCTATCGGACGAAGAATACGCTGCGATCACGGCCCGGCTGGGACGGGAGCCGAATTATCTGGAGGTCGGCATTTTTGCCGTCATGTGGTCGGAGCATTGCTCCTACAAAACTTCAAAGCCTGTTTTGCGCCGTTTTCCGACGACGGGGCCGCGGGTGCTGCAGGGACCGGGGGAAAACGCCGGCATCCTGGACATCGGCGATGGGCTGGCTGTCGCTTTCAAAATGGAGTCGCACAACCATCCCTCGGCCATTGAGCCTTACCAGGGCGCGGCGACAGGCGTGGGCGGCATATTGCGCGATATTTTTACGATGGGGGCGCGCCCGGTGGCCGTGCTGGACGCGCTGCGCTTCGGCCCGCTGACGGAGGAGAGCAACAAGCTCCTTTTTCGCGGCGTCGTGCAGGGCATCGGCGGTTACGGCAATTCCATAGGCATCCCGACGGTCGGCGGCGATGTTTATTTTGACGCGGCCTTTAGCGGCAATCCGCTCGTCAACGCTATGGCCGTCGGTCTTTTGCGTCACGCGGACATCGCGACCGGCGCGGCCAGAGGGGCGGGCAACCCGGTCATGATCGTCGGGGCGCGCACGGGCCGGGACGGGATCCATGGCGCGACCTTCGCTTCGGTGGAACTGACGGAGGAATCGGAATCGCGGCGCTCCGCCGTACAGGTCGGCGACCCTTTTATGGAAAAATTGCTGATGGAAGCCTGCCTGGAGCTGATTCAGGCCGGCGTCCTCGTCGGCATCCAGGATATGGGAGCGGCGGGTCTGACCTGTTCCTCGGCGGAAATGGCCGGGCGGGGCGGCAGCGGCATCGAAATGAACCTTGATCTCGTGCCGCGGCGGGAAACGGGCATGACGCCTTATGAAATCATGCTCTCCGAATCCCAGGAGCGCATGCTTGTCGTGCCGAAAACCGGCTGCGAGGCGCGGGTGGAAGAAGTGCTGACGCGCTGGGACCTGGAAGCGACGACCATCGGGCGCGTGACGGACGACGGCCTGCTGCGCCTTACGGAGCAAGGCCGGGTGGTGGCCGAAATACCCGTGGCCGCTCTGACGGACGAAGCGCCGGTTTATGACCGCCCGGCGGCGCAGCCGGCCTATATCGCCGAATTGCGCGCCGCGGATCTCAGCGGTCTGCGTCTGCGCCTTTCGCCGGAGGAAACCCTGCTCGCCCTGCTGCGCAACCCGACGGTCGCCGCCAAATCGTGGGTGTACCGGCAATATGACCACCAGGTCGGCACGAATACGGCCGCCTTGCCGGGCGGGGACGCGGCGGTGCTGCGGGTGCGCGGCGCGGGCAAAGGACTGGCCCTGACGACGGACTGCAATTGCCGCCTCGCTTATATGGATCCGTATTACGGCGGGGCTTGGGCCGTGGCGGAAGCGGCGCAGAACATCGTTTGCACGGGGGCCAGGCCGATCGGCATCACGGATTGCCTGAATTTCGGTAATCCGGAGCATCCGGAGGTATTCTGGCAATTCACCGAAGCCTGCGCCGGCGTGACGGCGGCCTGTCTCGCTTTTGACACTCCCGTGACGGGAGGCAATGTGAGTTTTTATAACGAGACGCCGGAACGCGCCATTTACCCGGCGCCGATGATCGGAATGGTCGGCTTGCTGGAAAATATTGGAAAAATATGCCCGAATGTTTTCACGTCCGCGGGGCAGGACGTGTTTCTGCTGGGCGAGACCGAAGGGCTGCTGGCCGGATCCGAATACGCGAGCATGTTTGAAGGGCTGGTGGCCGGAGCTCTGCCGCCGCTGGATCTGGCGGCCCTGCGCGCCCGCCTGGAATTCATCCTGACCGCGAATGAGCGCGGGCTGCTGGCGGCGGCGCACGACATAACGGAGGGCGGGCTGGCCGTGGCGCTGACGGAAATGGCCGCCGCCACCGGCGTCCGGGTGGATTTGCCGGCGGGCAGCGCTGTTTTGCCCTCCCTTTTCGGCGAGGGGCCGGGGCGCTTTATCCTGGCGGCGACGGCCGGCGCGGAGCGGGAACTGGCGGCTCTGGCGGCGGAGCGGGAGCAGCCGCTGCGCCGCGCGGGCGAGACGGGCGGCGAGGAATTGATCGTCACCGCGGGAGGCGCGCCCTGTTTCGCGCTGCCGCGCGCCCGCTGCCGCGCCGCGTATGAAAACGCGCTGGGGGATATAATGCTTGCGTAAAGCCGGCGGGTTGTAGGGACCTCCGATCCTCGGGGACTGCTGAAAATCCATCCGTTTACTTGATGGATCCCTGGTACGACAAACCCCTGGCGCTACGCGCCACCCCCTTTCAAAAGGGGGCAAGATTACCGGAATTGCTGCGCCAAGTCGCACTCCCTAGCGGTCGTGTTTGTTGTTCCAAAGGAGGGGAAGTGGCCCCCAGCCCCCTTTTGAAAGGGGGTGTCAGCGGCGAAGCCGCTGACGGGGGTTTGCCGCACCAAAAGTTAATCCTCAAATGTGAAGGAGCGAAATCATGGATGGAGTCGCCGGTCACACGGACAAACCGCGGGAAGAATGCGGGCTGTTCGGGATATACGCCCCGGAGCGCGACACGGCGCGCCTGACGTATTTCGGGCTTTACGCCCTACAGCACCGCGGGCAAGAGAGCGCGGGCATCGCCGTTTCGGATGGGCGGCGCATCAATGTCCACAAGGCGATGGGTCTCGTGTCGGAGGTTTTTGCCGACGACGTACTGATCTCCAAATTGCAGGGCAAAATGGCCTTGGGCCATGTGCGTTATTCGACTACGGGTTCCAGCCTTCTGGCCAACGCGCAGCCGCTGGTCGTCCATTTTCAGCAGGGGATGCTCGCGCTGGCGCATAACGGCAATTTGACGAACGCGCCGGAGTTAAAAG
>JAISQG010000012.1 GCA_031274335.1 Gracilibacteraceae bacterium | reverse complement strand
CCGGCATGACACGGCTGTACGGCGCGGATCGTTACGCCACCAATATCGCGGTGTATAATGCTCTGGCCTACAAATACGATTTCCTCTATGTCACGGACGGCCGAACGCTGGTGGACGGTTTGACCGGCGCGCCTCTGGCCGGTAAAACAGGCGCGTTCATCTTGCTGGCCCCGAACAACGACCCGACGGGCATTGCCCTGAACAACGTCTCCGGCAGCACTCAGGTTATCGGCCTGGGATTGAAGAAGTAGACCGCCGGCAGAGACTTAGGAACTGTCTGCGAATAACTTGTGCATAGCGTTTAGGATGTAAACCCTCGCCGCAGCCTGAAAACAGGTTGCGGCGGGGGTTTTAGTTTTATCTGCACCCTTATGCAAAAAAATAATTCACAAAACCTGCTTCACTGTGGTATAATAGAAGATGTTTCAGCCATCGTGACGTTTCACCAGTAAAGGCGGGGAAAATCTATGCCATTAGTATCGGCCAAATGTTCACAATGCGGCGAGATCACTCAGGTTGATTCCGCCAAAGAAGCGTTTGTTTGCGTGCGCTGCGGCGAGCCTGTCAGCACGGACAAAGCCGTCAAGCTGTTTCAGGAGCGAGAGACGGCGGACGCGTCGCTGATAGCTGATTATGACAAAAGAAAATACCGCATTGAAAACGGCGTTCTGATCAAATATTTCGGCAGCGAGCGGCGAGCGGAAATCCCCCACGGCGTGCGTAGCATCGGCGAGGCTTTCAGCGAATGCCAAACACTGCTGGAAGTTGTCCTGCCCTCCACCGTCGCCGACATCGGGGCCAAAGCCTTCTCCAACTGCACCAATTTGTCCGAGGTCACGATATCGGAAGGGGTGCGGGTTATAGGGCCTTGGGCTTTTTTTGGCTGCATCAGCCTCACGGAAATAAGGCTGCCCGCGAGTGTGAAGGAAATTGAGCCGTGGGCTTTTTACGGCTGCACGAGTTTGCGCGAAGTGCATCTTCCCGGCACGATCACCGTGCTGAAGGAAAAAGCCTTTTCCGGCTGCAGCGGGCTGAAAATCATCAATTTGCCGGAATCGCTGCTGGAGATTGGCGATTGGGCATTTTTTGGTTGCAGCGGGCTGGAAGCCCTGGTTATCCCACCCCGTGTGCGCACTATCGGTTCATGGGCTTTTTTCGGGTGCCTCAGCCTTTCAAATATTTCCATTCCGGACAGCGTGGAGACCATCGGGGAATCGGCTTTTCAGGACTGCATGGAGTTGGCGGATCTGACCGTGCCTGCTCCTTTGGCCGTGCAGATGGATGAAAACAAAAACTGGGTGAGCATTATCAAATTCGCCTTCAAAGGCTGCACCAACCTGACCAAGGTCGCAATTGCCCCCGGCGCGGACACCTTGCGCGCGTTTTCGTTCTTTGAGTGCGCGGCACTGAAAACAATCGAGCTGCCGGGCGGCATGACCAGAATCGAACAATCCGCCTTCCAGGGATGCTCGTCGCTGAGGAAACTCATCCTTCCGCCGGACATGCGGGCAATAGGCCCGTGGGCTTTCGCCGGCTGTTCGTCCCTTATGGCGCTGACCCTGCCTGAGGGGATTGAGCGCATAGAAGACAGCGCGTTTGCCGGCTGCCAGATTCTGAAAAGCGTCGATCTACCCGCTTCGCTGAAAAGCATCGCTCCCAACGCCTTTTCCGGCTGCGTCAAATTGGCGAACATTGTTTTGCCGGAGGGGCTGACCAACATCGGAACGAGGGCTTTCGCAAATTGCGCGCTTTTGGCTGGCGTCAGGTTGGGTCCCGATGTGCGGGAAGTGGGCGAAGCCTCCTTTGAAGGTTGCCTGTCCCTGGAGACCGTGGAGATGACGGAAGAAATGGGGAAAAACGCCGAAATGCTGGAAAAGGCTTTCCGAGGCACCCAGTTCTTTATGAGCTATGTGAGTGAACAGTCGCAGGCCCAATGGCGCAAGCAGGGGCGCTGCGTTTATTGCGGCGGGCAGCTGAACTTTTTCGGTAAAACATGCAAAGCCTGCGGCAGAAAGAATTAGCGACGCAAAATGCGAAATAAATTATTCCTGCTCGGCGGCGTGATTGTTGTGGCGGCAGTCATGGCTTTTCATTTGCGCGAGAGCTGGCTGACGCGCGATTTGACCTACGCCGAGGTCAGCGCGGGTTTCGTCACCCATGACGAATTGGCGCCGGCCGTAATTGCCCGGACGGAAACCCTGATGACCTCCGCTTATGCCGGAGATGTCAGTTTTGTCGTGCCCGACGGAAAAAGGGCGCAAAAGGGTGAAATCGTCGCGCGCGTGGGCACTCAGTCCGTGACGGCACCTGTCGCCGGCCTCGTTTGCGCGCGGGCTGACGGGCTGGAAGGCATCATCACCCCGGAAGCCTTGCTGGAAGAAGATTTGGCGGAATTATTCGCTCGCTGCGGCGGGGAGGAAGAAGCTGTTTTCAGCGGACGGACGGCGCCAGGAGCGGCGGAGGACGCCGCGGTTGAAGGGGTGAACGCCGCGGCTGAAGAGGGAGAAACGCTCCCGGCGCGGAATTACATCCAGGCGGGCGGTTCGGTCGGAAAAATAGTCAATAATCTGAAACCTGTTTGGGCTTATATTGCTTTGAGCGGCACGGAGGGCATAGTCAAAGGAGACAGTCTCAACATCCGCGTGGACAGTACGCTCTATCCCTGCACGGTGGAGCGGGTGGACGCGCCGCATCGCGGCGTCGTCGTTTCATTCCGGCAGTATATAAATTCCGCTACGGAAACGCGCGTCAAGCAATTGGCCTGGCAAAAACAGCCGCCGAGCCAGGGGATGGTGATTCCGGCGGAGGCCCTGTTTGCCCGGGGTGAAGAAATGGGCGTCTATGTGGTCGAAAGCGGCGTGATCAATTTTCGCCGCGTCAAGGTGCTGGACCGGAACGAAACCCTGGCCTGCGTGGACACTTTGCAGGCCGGCTTCGCCGTGGTGACAAATCCGGCGGATGGCTTGCAGGGACTGGCCGTCAGAGTCCGTTACTGAGGTCGTTGACTGACTTTTTCTAAAAAAATATTGAAAAAATCAGAGGGAAAAGAAGGATTTTTGCAAAATGTGTAGAAAGAAACCTGAATAAGGCTGTTTGACGGCCTTTGGAGGCGGCATGGACATCGGCGGCAATCTGCGGGCAATAAAAGAAAAGATCGCAGCTGCGGAAAACCGCGGGCACAGACCGGCCGGCTCGGCGAGGCTTTTGGCTGTTTCCAAAACCTTTGCGCCGGCGGCGGTATTATCCGCTTATAACGCCGGACAGCGCGATTTTGGTGAAAACAGGGTGCAGGAATGGCTCGAAAAAGCGCCGGAACTGCCGCCGGACTGCGGCTGGCATATAATAGGCCGCTTGCAGACCAATAAGGTCAAATATCTGGACAGCCGCGTTAAGCTCATCCATTCGCTTGACCGCTTCGCTCTCATGGAGTCGCTGCAGGCCGCCGGAACCAAAAAAGACCTTATCTGGCCGGCGCTCGTCGAGGTGAATATCGCGGGCGACGGGGCCAAGGCAGGTATCAGCCGGGAGGAAGTCCGCGACTTTCTGGCGGCGGCGCGGGATTATCCCCGCGTGGATATCCGCGGGTTTATGACTATCGGCCCATTTGAAGCGCCGGCGGCGGAAATGAGAGAAATTTTTTCTTCTTTGCGCCGTCTGCGGGACGAACTCCGTGCGCAAAATGTTCCCGGCGCGGCGAACCTCACCGAATTATCCATGGGCATGAGCCAGGATTTTGAGATGGCGGTGGAGGAAGGCGCGACGATAGTGCGAGTGGGCAGTCTCCTGTTCGGGGAGAGAAAATATTACAGGGAGGAAGCGTGAGGCATGGGCAAGATTTGGGACAAAATCCTCGGCGTCGGTATTGATGACGAAGATGACGAAGAATTCGCTGAACAGGAAGAAGAAAGAAAGCCCCGGCGGCGCGGCAGATCTGACAGCGAGCCTGCCGCGGCGAAAGAACAGGAACCGGCGGGATTTTTCGGAGGTAATCCGTTCCAGGGAGGAACGGCTTCAAAAAAACAAGCTCCGGTGGTGAATGTGTATTCCCAAAAACAGTATAAGGTCATCGTCGTCAAGCCGTTTGTTTTTGAAGAATCAAAAAGTATAGCCGAACACCTAAAGGCGCGCCGCTCCGTCATCATCAATCTCGAAAAAACGGACGAGGATTTGGCGCAGCGCATCGTTGATTTTATCAGCGGGACGACATACGCACTCGGCGGTAGCATGCAGAAGGTGGGCGAGGGTATTTTCATGTTTGTGCCGAGCAATGTGGACATCAACGACGAAGTCAGCATTCATTCCTCGGAGCATGAACTGCCCTGGACAATGACACGTTAATCAATATTGTTTGCCTGACGAAAACAGCGAAACACATCAGATATGATGCGTTTGTTTGTGTTGTCAGTCGCCTTGTTTGTTTTTAAGGAGGAATGTCATTGTCATTGCTCGTGCATTTGGTGAATTATTTTTTTCAAATACTGATGTTTCTTGTTTTTGCGCGCGTGATCATTTCCTGGTTGCCGGTTGACCCGAATCATCATTTGGTGCGGCTTTTGTACAGGGTAACCGAGCCGATCCTGAAGCCGTTTCGTTTCGCGCGCCTCGGCATGATCGACTTTTCGCCTGTTTTGGCGCTTATATTGATACAGCTTCTGAACCGCATTGTCGTAACCGGGCTGGTAAGGCTTTTTTTGCCGTAACGCTTGTTTCAGTAAGCATTAGAGATAACAGTACCGTCAGATCCTAAGGCGGTACTGTTATTTGTTGCCGCGTTTGGGCAATACAATACAACGCTCTCCGCCCGCTTGTCGCTCCGCACGGATGGCTACGCAAAATATTTTACAAAATATCTCATTTTTCCCTTGACAAGGTATTTGAGATGAGTTATACTACATACAATATTTAACATTTATGTTATATTAACCTAAGCCACAGCCGGCGAAAGGAGGTGAAACCATGCCATTGATGCCGGCCTTCACAGCGGTGATATCCGCACTGGCTTTCCTGTCCGCCAATCGCTTCGCCGCCCTTTGCGCCGGCTGGCCGGACGGCTGGAACACGCTGTCCGCCGCCGCCGGAGGATTATGGCCCAGTCTGGCGGCCGACCCGTTCCGGCTCGCTCTCAGCCAGACGCCTCTCGTCTCCGGCACCATTGCCGCCGCGCTGTGCTGGGGCGTGTTCCTCTTCTGCAGCGCCGGCGCGGAAAATTTCCGGCACGGGCAGGAACACGGTTCCGCCGCCTGGGGGAGGCGCCGGGACATTGCGCCCCTGATCGACCGCGATTCCGACTGGAACATCATTTTATCGGCCAGCGAGCGCCTCACCTTGCGCAAACCGGCCAAATTCGCCGCGGACCGCAATAAGAACGTCTTGGTCGTCGGCGGTTCCGGCAGCGGCAAAACTTTTTCCATCATCAAGCCCAACCTCATGCAATTGCATTCTTCCTATGTCGTCACCGATCCCAAGGGCGCGCTGCTGCCGGAGACGGGCTATCTTTTCACGGAAAACGGCTACGAACTCCGCTGCTTCAACACGGTCAACTTCGACAAATCCCTGCATTACAACCCTCTGGCTTACATCCGCCGGGAAAAGGATATTCTGAAAGTCGTGAATGTCCTCATCGCCAACACGAGCGGCGACAAGCAGAGCGGCGACAAATTCTGGCAGGACTGCGAGCGCCTGCTTTACACCGCCCTCATCGCCTATCTCTGGCAGGAAGCGCCTGCGGAGCAGAGATCCATTCCCGGCATGATCGATTTGCTCGAGCTCTGCCAGGCCAGGGAGGACGATGAAAGCTTTCAAAGCCCGGCCGATTGCCTTTTTGCCGACTT
>JAISQG010000066.1 GCA_031274335.1 Gracilibacteraceae bacterium | reverse complement strand
ACATCGCCGCCTTTTCCCTGCTGCGGGGCGGTTTTCGGGAAATCAGCGCGGCGGAAAACGCGGGCGGGGCGGAGGAGGCCCGCTTGGAGGATTATCGCGGGCTGGCGGGCGGCGATTGCGCCAGCCTGGATTTGTCCGCCTTGCGTCTGCCGGGCGGGCGCGCGTTCCTGGCCGGGACGGATCTGGCCGCGCAAACAGCCTCGTGCCGGGAAGCGGCCGCGGTGCTGGAGCGCTTTTTACCGCCGCCCCGGGGCCGGACGCTCTACATCGGCACGGGGGAGCTGATTTACGCCCCGCTGGTTTGCGCCGGCTATCTCGGGGGCGGGGAATTTCAGTCCACGACGCAAAGCCCTGTTTTGCCGCTGCCGGGCTCCGCGATCGAAAGCGGCGTGTGTTTTGACCCGCCGGATGCTTACAGTCGAGCGGGCTATCTCTACAATGTGCCGCGCGGGCGATACGCGCAGGCGGTTATTTTCACCGAAAAAGCTCTGACGCGGGAGCGGGGCCTCGGCCAGCTGGCGCAGTATTTGCGCCGTCAGGGCATGGAAAGGGTCACGGTGGCGTTGCTGTGAAAAATATCGGTTTACAGCCGCCCGGCAGCTTCGCTCCGGAGGACGTGACGCTGCTTCTGCGGGATGTCACGGGCTTGGTGGCGGAGCGGGAGACGGCGGAGCGGGAAAATGACATCCAGCGCGGCCGCCATTATTCGGAAGATTTGCCGATAGAGCGGCTGCCGGACGCGGAATATATGGAAGTGTTTTTCCGCCTGCTGCGCGCGGGCGCCCGCCGCGTGGCCCTGTATACGGGAGCTCTGACCCGGAAGGTGCTGCGGCGCTTTCCGCGCCCCGTGCTGGTGTCGCTCGTGCGCTCCGGCGTGCCCTGCGGCGTTCTCATGCGCCGTTACGCCCGGCGGGAGCTGGCGGCGGAGCTGCCGCATTTCGGCCTCAGCATCATCCGGGGCAAGGGCTTGGACGAAAACGCTTTGCGCCATATCCTGGCGGTTTGCCCCGGCCGGCCGCTTGTTTTTGTGGACGGCTGGACGGGCAAAGGCGCTATCGCGCGGGAACTGGCCGCGGCTTGCGCGGATTTCGGCCGCCGGCACACGGGCGCGCCCGCGCCGGTGCTGGCCGTGCTGTCCGATCCGGCGGGCGCCGCCGGGCTGCGCGCGACACGGGAGGATTTTCTCAATCCGTCCTGCTGCCTGAACAGCACGGTTTGCGGGTTGATCAGCCGCACCGTCCATAACGCGGCGCTCATCCGCGGCGAGGATTTTCACGGCGTGCGCGTTTACCGGGAATTCGCCGGAGCGGATCAGACGGAGTTTTATCTGCGGGAAGTGGAAAAATGGTTTCAGCCGTTGCGGGAGGAAACAGAAGCCCTGGCGCGTGATTCCGGCGCCGGGCGGGCGGGCGATGCCGGCGCCGGATGGGCAGCGGCGGAGCGCATCGGGCGCGAATTCGGCGTGAGCGATATACACCGCGTCAAGCCGGGCTTGGGCGAGACGACGCGGGTGCTTTTGCGGAGAGTGCCGGAGCAAATCCTGATCCGCGAGCCGGATCACCCGGATTTGGCCCATATACGCCTGCTGGCCCGAGCCAAGGGGGTCCCGCTCATCCCTTACGCGGACATGCCGTATCTCTGCTGCGGCCTGATCGCGGCGCGGGGGGAGGGCGAGTCGTGATATTGGCGGCCGATCTGGACGATACGCTTATTTTTTCGGGCCGCCGCTTGACGGCCGCCGCCGTGCCTTTCGCCGGCGCGGTGGCCGTGGAGCATAGGGAGGGCCTCCCCGTCGCTTATATGACGGCACCGGCCTTGGCCGCTCTGCGCGAACTGCAGCGGCGCGCGGTGTTTGTTCTCAGCACGCTGCGCGGGGAGGAACAGGCGCGGCGGGTCGTTTTTGTCCGGGACGGGAGCTGCCGCTATCTTTGCTGTCAAAACGGCTTGTATATTTACCGGGACGGCGTGGCGGACGCTGAATGGGCGGAGCGGGTAGCCCGGACCGTGGCGGCTTTGCCGCTGACGCTGGAGGCTGCGGCCGGGCGGGCGCTGGAGTTGCCGGGCGTTCTTTGCCAATCCCGCCGCTATGAGCATCTGGCCGTTTTTTTCGTCGAGCCGGCCGCGTTTGCCGCGCCGCCTTATCTGGCCCTGCGGCGGGAACTGGCGCTTCGGGGTTGGCAGTTGCAGCGGCAGCGGCGCAAGCTGTATCTGATGCCTCTGGCCGTTGACAAGGGCCAAGCCCTGCGCCGCATCCGCGAGCGGGAGGGAGGGGAGGCGGCGGGGCTGGGGGACTCGTATTTTGATTGGCCGCTGCTGGCCGAATGCCGCCGGCGTTTTGCCCCGGCCGGCAGCGCCCTGGCGGCGGCCGGGACGGGAGCGGCTGACGACGAGTTTCCGGCGGGAGAGAGCCTGCCGGCCGGAATAGAATTTTCGTCCCGGCCGTTTTTAGCCGGGACGGAAGAGTTGCTGGACAAAATGCTGATTAATATCGTTATATCGGATTAAAATTTTTGACAAGGCGCGCCCAAAGTGGTATCTTTGTTTCAGACGCGGATTTGGGATCGCGTGTCGGGGTTCAGAACGGAGGAACATGAGCGCGGAACGGGAACTGTTGCTGCGGCTGACAGAGTCTTTTCGGCGGCAGCGGCATGATTTTTTTAATCATCTGCAGGTGATCAGGGGTTATCTGCAGCTGGGCAAGGTGGAGCGGGCGCTGGAGTACGTTGATCAGGTGGCGGCGCCGGGCCCGCAACAGGAGATTTCCCGCGTAACAGAAGAAATGCTGCAGGCGATCCTGCTGGACTGGTATTTCAACTTGACGGCGCGCGGCGTGCGCGTGACCGTGCGGGTGACGGAGGAATTTGCCCAGGAGCCGGTGCCGGAGTGGTCGGGATGCGCGGAGGCCTTTTATGCCTTTGCCGGCGGCTGCGGTGAAGAAATAGCCGGAGAAGCGGAAGAAGATCTTTTTACGGCGGACATCGATCTGGTGTTCCGCGAAGGCGGATTTTCCTGCCGGTACATGCTTTACCGGGATGGGGCGCTGGCGGAAGAGCGGGAGTTCATTTCCGGGTAGGATTGGGGCGAAAATGTTTTATGATCGGGCTAAAATTTATGTCCGCGGCGGTGACGGCGGTTCCGGCATCGTGGCTTTCCGGCGGGAAAAATACGTACCGCTCGGCGGGCCGAACGGCGGCGACGGCGGCGGGGGCGGCAATATTCTCCTCGTGGCCGACGAGGGGCTGCGCACGCTGGCGGATTTTCGCTATAGGCGGCATTACAGGGCGGAGCGGGGCGAACACGGGCAGGGCAAGGACCGGCACGGCAAGAACGCCCCGGATCTGACCTTGCGTCTGCCGGTGGGCACGGTGGTGCGCGACGAAAAAACCGGAGAAATCATCGCCGACCTGGTCGCGCACGGGCAAAGCTTGGCGGCGGCGCGCGGCGGCCGCGGCGGGCGGGGAAACGCGCGTTTCATCAGCAACAAGAACAAGGCGCCGACCACGGCGGAAAAAGGCGAGCCGGGGCAGGAGCGCTGGCTGCTGCTGGAACTCAAGCTGCTGGCCGACGTGGGCCTGGTCGGGCGGCCCAACGCCGGCAAATCCACGCTGGTCGCCCGCGTGTCGGCGGCGCGCCCCAAAATCGCGGATTATCCTTTTACGACGCTGACGCCGAATTTGG
>JAISQG010000050.1 GCA_031274335.1 Gracilibacteraceae bacterium | reverse complement strand
GCCTTCCCGTCTTTCCGCGAGTTTGTCCCGCTTAACTTGCTCGTCGGTCTTCCCTCGTCGCAATGGGCGCTGAATCTCACTTATTGCAGCATCGGATACGCCGTTCTCGGTCATTACATTAAAAATCACCCGGTAAAACCGCTTGCGGGCGCACTCGCGTTTCTGGCCGGGCTCGCCGTGACGGGCGGCGCCACCCTCGCGGGAACGGTAATTCGCGGCGAATTATATGAAAATTTCCTCAACGGAAACACCTTGGGCGTATGCCTCATGGCCATCGGTCTTTTCGCGCTTTGCGCGCGCGCGCGGGAACTGCCGGAACGCGTCGGGGGCGCTTTGCGCTTCATCGGCAAAGGCTCGTTTGGCGTTTATCTGTCCCATTTGCTTTTTCTGCATGTCCTGTTTCCGCCGCTGGGCATCACCCGCTCCATGCTGCCCGCGCCGCTCGGATTATTGGCAGTCGTATTTTTGACGCTGGCCGCCAGCCTGGCCTTATATTTCGTCCTGAGCAAATTGCCGTTTGCCAAAAAATGGCTGGTGTAGTTATTTCCTCCGGCTGAGAAGTTCCGCCGCCACATCAGCCAAACTCACGCCCTGTTCTTCCAATAAAACCAGTATGTGGTAAAACAAATCCGCCGTTTCGTAACGCACTTCCGCCGGGACGCGGTTTTTGGCGGCGATGATGACTTCCGCGCTTTCCTCTCCCACCTTTTTCAAAATCTTATCTAAGCCTTGCTCAAACAAATAAGTTGTATAGGCGCCCGGAGGCATCTCCCGCCGGCGGGCAGCGACCAGTTCCGCCAATTGCTCCAGCACAGCGCCGACAGACGGGGTCGGGCGCTCTCCCGGCGCGCCGGTGGCAGCCCATTCCGCTCCTTCTTCCGGCGGCGGCGCGTAATGAAAACAAGAATAATAACCCTCGTGGCAGGCCAAGCCTGTTTGGCGCACGATGAGCAATATGCTGTCCTTGTCGCAATCCAGGCGCACCGCTCGCACTTCCTGGAAATGCCCGGAGGTTTCCCCTTTAAGCCACAGCGCCGCGCGGCTGCGGCTGTAATAGCAGGCCCGGCCTTCCTGGAGCGTCCTGGCCAGCGCTTCTCTGTTCATCCAGGCCAGCATGAGCACGGCGCCTGTTTCTTCATCCTGAGCCACAGCGGGGACGAGCCCCTCCGCGTTCCATTTTATTTCCTCCATCCACTCCGCCATGCCGTCCTCCTCAAATCCGCCTGACGGGCACGCCCCGCTCCGCCAGATATTCCTTGCACTCGCGAATGCTGTATTCCCGGTAATGAAAAATGGATGCCGCCAGCACCGCGTCGGCCTCCCCCGCCAGCAAACCATCCGCCAGATGCTCCAGCGTTCCGGCTCCCCCGCTCGCGATAAGCGGCAGAGTGGTCATGCGGCTCACCGTGCGGTTCAATTCATTGTCATATCCTTCTTTTGTCCCATCGCGATCCATCGACGTCAAAAGTATCTCCCCCGCCCCGAGTTCTTCGGCCCGGTGAATCCATTCCAGGGCGTCCAGACCCGTCGGCGTGCGGCCGCCGTGGATATAGACCTCCCACTCTCCCGGCCCGCGCCGCCGCGCGTCCACGGCCAAAACGATACACTGGCTGCCGAAAGCGTGCGCGCCCGCGCTGATAATCTCCGGATTCCGCACCGCCGCTGTGTTAAGGGACACTTTATCGGCACCGGCCCGCAGCATGCGGCGGATGTCCTCCGTTGTGCGGATTCCGCCTCCGATGGTGAAAGGGATGTACACTTCTTCCGCCGTGCGCCGTGCGACATCTTCCATCGTGGCCCGGCCTTCGGCTGAAGCGGAAATATCTAGAAAAACCAGCTCGTCCGCTCCTTCCCGGTCATAAAGCGCGGCCAATTCCACCGGATCGCCCGCGTCGCGCAAATTGATAAAATTTGTGCCTTTGACCACGCGCCCCTCATGCACATCCAGGCAGGGAATAATCCGCTTCGCTAACATGCCTCCGCTCCTTCCCGCTGCGCGTCCAGCGCCGCCGCGAGCGTAAAAGCGCCGCTGTAGAGCGCCCGGCCGGTAATCACGCCGTCGAGCGCCGCACCCCCGGCGGCAGCCGCAAACACGCGGCGCAAATCTTCCAGGCAGGCAATGCCACCGCTCACGACGGCTCGCAAACCGGTTTCCTCGGTCAGGCGCGCGGTGGCCTCGATATTCGGCCCTGACATCATTCCGTCCCGGTCAATATCCGTGTAAACCACCGTTTCCACTCCGGCCTCCCGCATGGCCCGTCCGAGTTCCGCCGCCGTCATATCCGCTTCCTCCGACCAGCCCCGCACACAAACCCGTCCGCCTTTGGCGTCAATCCCCGCGACAACGCGCTCCGGCCCGAACTCCCGCACCGCGGCCCGCACAAGATCCGGATCGCGCACGGCGGCCGTTCCCAGCACCACCCGTTCCACGCCCAGCATCAGCAGTTCCTCCACGCGCGCCAGCGTGCGGATGCCTCCTCCGGCCTGAACCCGCAGTGCCGCAGCCGTCACAATGGAGCGGATAGACTCGTCGTTTACAGGCCGGCCGGCGAAAGCGCCGTTTAAGTCCACCACATGCAAAAAAACGGCCCCGGCCGCGGCAAAATCACACGCGACCCGCGCCGGGTCGCCGGAGTATACAGTCGCTTCCTCCATTTTGCCCTGAGCAAGCCGCACTACCTGTCCTTCTTTCAAATCAATGGCCGGATACAGACGCAAATCCCTCCACCCACTTTCCAAAATTATCCAATATGCGCAAGCCCCAGGGACTTGATTTCTCCGGGTGAAACTGAGTGCCCCAGACATTGTCCCGCCCGGCCAGCGCCGTGAATTCCACGCCATAAACGCAAACCCCGGCGCAACAATCTCCGGCCGGCGCCGCGTAATACGAATGAACAAAATAAAAGAACGAATTTTGCGGTATGCCGGCAAAAAGAGGATTTTCCTTAGTCACACGCAGATTATTCCAGCCCATATGCGGGACTTTGAGACCGGGGCCAAAGCGTGTCACCCGGCCGGGCAGGAAACCCAGTCCGGCGTGTTCACCGTGTTCCTCACCCACGTCGAACAAAACCTGCATCCCAAGGCAAATGCCGAAGAAAGGCCGCCCGGAGCTGACAAAATCATGCAGGGGACCAATCCAGCCCCGGCGCGTGAGCGCGTCCATCGCGTCGGCAAAAGCCCCCACACCCGGCAAAATCAGTCCTTTCATGCCGGAAGCCTCAGCCGGGTCTTTCAGGATTCGCGCCTCATACCCCAAACGCAGCAGGGCTTTATGCACGCTGTGCAAATTGCCCCGGTCATAGTCAACAATCCCAATCATGGCGTTTCTCTTTTCATAGCGTCCCCTTCGTGGAAAACACGCCGCGCACACGCGGATTCAGTTCCGCCGCCTGTCCCATGACCAGCCCCGTCCCTTTAAAAATGCTTTCAAGCATATGGTGGCGATTCCTCCCGGCCAAAAGCCTGACATGCAGCGTCGCCCCGGCGTTCAGAGCCAAAGCCCGGAAAAATTCCTCCGCCGTTTCACAGGGGAAAGCGCCGGTCATGCCGCAGAGGTCGGGCGCCGTCCAGGCGAGATAGCCGCGGCCGGAAAAATCAACCGCCACCTGTGCCAATGCTTCATCCATAGGCAAAAGCGCGTCGGCGACCCGCCGCACCCCTTTTTTTTCGCCCAGCGCGTCCGCCAGCATCCGCCCCAGCACAATGCCGCAATCTTCCACAGTGTGATGAGCGTCCACCTCCAAATCTCCCCGCGCCACTAGTTCCAAGTCAAAAAGGGCGAAACGACACCAGGCCTCGAGCATGTGGTCAAAAAAACCGATGCCCGTGGCGACCTTCGCCTCCCCCGCCCCATCCAGGCGCAGAGCGCCGCTGATTTCCGTCTCCTTCGTCCGGCGCTCCCATTTCGCTTCCCGCATTGTCGCACCCGCTTTCCCGCTAAATTATTCGCCGCCATTCAGCCATAGTATATCCTGACAAGGCGGCATTTGCAAGAAGAACCGATGAAAACCCGCGGTCTTAGGGAATAAAGTGAATAATGCCTACATAACCGTGCGGAACAAACCGGTGACAATGCCGAGTATAGTCACATTGCGGGTATAAACAGGCGCCATGGCGGAGTTTTCCGGTTGGAGACGCACTGTGTCACGTTCGCGGAAATAGCGTTTGACGGTGGCCACCTCATCATCCAGCAGGGCGACGACTATTTCTCCGTTGCGCGCCGTGTTTTGCCGGCGGACGAGGATGAGATCCCCGTCCAGTATCCCGGCCTCAATCATGCTTTCCCCCCGCACCCGCAGGATAAAGACCGTGTCGGCGCCGACCATGCTGTAAGGAACGGGAAATGTGTCTTCAATATTCTCTCCGGCCAGCATCGGCTCGCCCGCCGCCACGCGGCCCACAATGGGAACATGCTGTACGCGGTGATGAAAAACGGTTTCGTCAGCGTCAAGAATCTCAATGGCGCGCGGTTTAGACGGATCGCGCCGGATATATCCTTTTTGTTCCAAGGTCTGCAAATGGTTGTGTACCGTGGCGCTGGAACTAAGGCCGACGGCCAGGGCTATTTCCCGCACGGACGGGGGATATCCTTTTTTAGCTACGCCGTCTTTGATAATATCGAGGATGGCCTGCTGGCGATTTGTTAAATCAGACATGGCGTCCCTCCTTGCTCGTAAAATTCCTCTCCAAATTATAACAATTATCAGCATAAAAGTAAACAGGTGTTCGGTCGCGGGGCTAAAATTATTTACAATAATTTTTCTCAAAGACCGCTTGACACGAACATAGGTTCGTTTTATAATGGCATATAGAACATATGTTCGCCGAAAGGAGGGTTGTTGATGAAAACCCGGAAAAAGAGGGTGCGCAGAAGAAGTCGGCGGGATTTCATTATGATTTCAGTGATGTTCGCGGTTTTCCTGCTGGCCGCCACGGCACCGCCCTGGGAAGCGCGCGTTTACAGTTTTGACTACGTGCCCGCCACAGTCGAAAACGGCGACACTTTATGGGGCCTGACGAGCAAGCACAATCAAGGGTTGGGCACAGACAGTCTGGTCGCGATGACGATCAGCTACAATAGGCTGAATAACAGCGGTATTCAGCCGGGGCAGGTCATATATATTCCCGTGCGCGTGCGGCCGTGACTAAAATTCTCAACCATTAACAATTTTGTTATATTTCGTTAATATTCTGGATGTCTTGCACTAGTTAAAATCGGGTAGTATAATGCAATTGCCGAAATCCTGCCGCAGCGGGTGGTATTGCGGCGCGGCAGAAACCTTCGCAGGAGGACGCAGAATTGTCTTATGAAATAACCGCGGAGCAAATAGAGTTTTTCCGTGCGCTGGCGGCGCGGCGCCAGGATGCGGAGCGCCTGCGCCACACCCTGGGAGTGGCCGAGGCCGCCCGCGCCCTAGCCGCTCGACACGGCTTGGACGCGGGCGCGGCGGAAATAGCGGCTTTGGCGCATGACATGATGAAGGGGCGCCCTTTCGCGGAGCAAATCGCCGCCGCCCGCGCGCAGGGCCTCCTGGAGCGGCCGGAGGACGAGGAAATGCCCCAGGTACTGCACGGCCGCCTGGCGGCGGCCTGGCTGAGGCAGGAACACGCCGGCCTGCCGCCGGCAATCGCGACGGCGGTGGAAAACCACACGCTGGGGCGGCCGGGCATGGAACCGCTCGAAATGCTGATTTACAGCGCCGACCTCACGGAAGAAGGCCGGGATTTTTTGGGGCTGGACATTTTGCGCCGAAAGTTGTATGATAACCTGGTAGAAGGGACTTTGGCCTGCATGGAGCTAACGATGGCGCACCTCCGGGCCAGAGGCAAAAAAATACACCCTCTGACGCTCGCGGCGCATGAGGATTTGCAAAGGAGGCCGCGTATTGGCCATCACCAGGGAGACATTTGACATAATCGCCGCCTGGATTGCGGACAAAAGAGGCCGGAACACGATGGTGCTGGATCTGCAGGGCCTGTCCGTCGTCACGGATTATTTTGTGCTGGTCACGGCCGGATCGGTCGCGCAAACGAAAGCGCTGACCGAATATCTCGGAGAAAAAATGCCTGAACTGGGGTTTAGGCTCCTGCGCGTCGAGGGCCGGGAATCCGCGCGCTGGATTCTCATGGATTACGGCGACATCGTTGTGCATATCATGCTGGAGGATGAACGCGCTTTTTATGGCCTGGAGCGGCTGTGGGGGGACGCCGCCGTGATAATCGGAGGGTAAAAATGAAGCAGGAAAAATATCAATTCCGTGACATAGAGCGGAAATGGCAGCAAAAATGGCGGGAAAGCGGGGCCGGCCGCGCGGACGAAAAATCCGGCCGCCCGAAATATTACGCTCTGGCGATGTTTCCCTATCCGTCCGGCAATTTGCATATGGGTCATGTGCGCAATTATTCCATTGTGGACGTGATCGCCCGCTTCCAGCGCATGCGAGGCCGCAACGTCCTGCACCCGATCGGCTGGGATTCCTTCGGCTTGCCCGCGGAAAACGCGGCCATCAAAAACCAGACGCCCCCGGCGGACTGGACGCGGCAAAACATCGCCCGCATGAGAGAACAATTGCGGGAAATGGGAATTTCCTATGACTGGGAGCGGGAAGTGACCACCTGCCAGCCGGATTACTACCGCTGGACGCAGTGGATTTTTCTGCAATTTTACCGGCACGGCCTTGTTTACAGGAAAAAAGCGGCTGTCAATTGGTGCCCGTCCTGCGCGACGGTGCTGGCGAACGAGCAGGTAGTTGACGGAGCCTGCGAACGCTGCGAAACGGCCGTGACGAAAAAAGATTTGGAGCAGTGGTTTTTCAAAATCACGGATTACTCGGAACGCCTTCTGAACGATTTGGACACGCTCCCGGGCTGGCCGGAAAAAGTGAAAACGATGCAGCGCAACTGGATCGGCCGCTCGGAGGGCGTGGAAGCGAAATTCCGTGTCGAGGGCCGCGCGGAACCGGTCACGGTTTACACGACGCGCATTGACACTCTGTACGGGGCCAGCTACGTCGTGCTGGCCCCGGAACACCCCCTCGTGCCGGAAATTATCAGCGGCACGGAGTTTGAAGCACCGGTTCTCGCTTTCATCGACAAAATGAAACACCTGAGTGAAATCACGCGCACAAGCGCGGAAACGGAAAAAGAGGGCATGTTCACCGGCGCTTACTGCCTGAACCCCCTCAGCGGGGAGCGCGTCCCGCTCTGGATCGCGAATTACGTCCTCCCGGAGTATGGCACGGGCGCGGTGATGGGCGTCCCGGCGCACGACGAGCGCGATTTTGAATTTGCCGGCAAATACGGGCTGCCGATCCGCCGCGTCATCCTGTCCTCCCCGCTCCTGCCTGCGGCGAAGGATGAACCGCCGGCGGCCGCTTACACCGGGGACGGCGTCATGGTCAATTCCGCGGAATTCGACGGATTGGACAACGAGGTCGCATGGGAAAAAATGGCGGACAAGCTGGCCTCTCAAGGTATGGGCGAGCGCAAAATAAATTACCGCCTGCGTGACTGGCTCATTTCCCGCCAGCGCTACTGGGGTGCGCCTATTCCGATGGTTTACTGCGATAAATGCGGGACGGTGCCCGTGCCGGAAAGCGAATTGCCCGTGCTGTTGCCGGACGACGTTGTTTTCCAGCCGGGCGAAAACCCGCTCGCGAGATCGGAAAGCTTCGTCCGGACGCTTTGCCCCGTCTGCGGCGGGCCGGCCCGGCGCGAAACGGACACGATGGACACCTTTATGTGTTCTTCTTGGTATTTCCTGCGTTATGCGGATCCGCATAACGCCGCGGCGCCTTTTGACCGCGCCAGGGCGGATTACTGGATGAACGTCGATCAATATGTCGGCGGCGTCGAACACGCGATCCTCCATCTTCTTTACGCGCGTTTCCTGACGAAAGGCCTGCATGACTTCGGGTATGTGGCGGCCGATGAGCCTTTTCAGAACCTTCTGACGCAGGGCATGGTCTGCCTGGACGGAGCCAAAATGTCCAAGACGCGGGGCAATATCGTCAGCCCGGAAGAAATCATCAGCAAATACGGCGCGGACACGGCGCGGCTTTTCATTCTGTTCGCCGCTCCGCCGGAGCGCGACCTGGAATGGAGCGACAAAGGAGTCGAGGGCTGCTACCGCTTTTTGCAGCGCGTCTGGCGCCTGGCCAGGCAATACGCGGAGCGGCCGCAGCCGGACGGTAACCCGGCGGACGCGGCGGATGCGCGGGCGCGCGGCATGCGTCGGCTGACGCACGCGACGCGGAAAAAGGTGACGCAGGATTTAGGCGAGCGTTTTAACTTCAACACGGCTATCAGCTCTGTCATGGAACTGGTGAACGCCCTTTACCTTTATAAGGAGGAACCGGCCAGCGACGCCTCTGTGGCCCGCGAAGGGCTGGAAACCGCCGTCCTGCTGCTCGCGCCCTTTGCCCCTCACATAACGGAAGAACTGTGGGCCGCTCTCGGCCACGCGGGCAGCGTTCATGACGAAGATTGGCCCGCGGCGGATGAAGCGGCGCTGGCGGCGGACACGGTCACAATCGTTTTACAGGTCAACGGCAAAGTGAAGGACCGCGTCGAGATGCCACCGGGCGCCGGGCGCGAAGAAACGGAGGCGCTGGCTGCCGCGCGCCTGGAAAAATACACGCGGGGCCTGACCGTACGGAAGGTGATTACCGTTCCCGGCAAGCTCGTCAACTTCGTCGTCACGGCCAATTCCTGACACGCCCATGCTGAAAACATATCTCCTGCTGATCGACCGGGACCTGCGGGCGGAGGAACAGGAATCGTACATGCGGTTCATCGCGGCGGACAGCCGGGAGCGCGTCAAAAAATTCCGCCGCGCCGCGGACGCCCGGCGCGCCCTTCTGGGCGAGGTGTTAACCGCCCGGATAGCGGGCGGATCTCCGGGGGAAACGCCGGCGCGGACGGATTATGGCAAGCCTTATATTCCGGGCCGCCCCGGCTTTCATTTCAACCGTTCCCACGCGGGGCGGTATGTGGCGCTGGCGGTGGATGACGAGCCCGTGGGAATCGACGTGGAGGAAATCAGCCGGGCGAGGCCGGAAATCGCCGGGCGCTTTTTCGCGGCGGACGAAACGGAATACATCTTCAGCCGGCCGGCCGCGGAGCGGGCCAGGGCTTTTTGCCTGGTCTGGACGATGAAGGAAAGCTACGTGAAACGGGAAGGCCGGGGCCTCGTCATGCCACTGGCGTCTTTCAGCGTCTTCGGGGCCGAGGCGGTCTTCTTTCACGAAATAACCTGCGGCCCGGACGCTATTTGCCATGTGTGCACGAGCAAAAGCGCGCCGCCGCAGGAAATATTTCTGACGCTGGATGGCCTGGCGCGGTGTTAACCGTACTTGCGGCAGACCTCGTCATAGGAGGCGTGTGTGCCGACATCATAACACTCGCCGTCAATAAACCAGGCCCAAACCGGCTTGCGCGCGCACAGCCAGGCCACGAAATTCCCCGGGGCGTCCGGCTGTCCATTATTATCCAAATATTCCGAAAACAATGGCAAAGTGTCCTCTTTGTAGATGTAGGAAGCATAGGCGGCCACGTCCGAGCGCGGGTTTTGCGGCTTTTCCTCCAATTCCAGCACGCGGCCGGCCGCGTCTGAAATCACGACGCCCATGCTTTTCAGGGCTTCCCGGTCAGGCATTTTTTTGACGGCCAGGCAGTCCGCGCCGCGTTCCCGGTAAAAACGGCAAAAATCCGCCAGCCGGTAAGTAAAAAAATTATCTCCCGCGATTACCGCGATATCTTCGCGGATGTTTTCCTTTTGCAGCGCAAAGCGGATGTCCCCGATTGCGCCCAGCCTCGCGCCTTCCACGCGCGTGCCGTCGTTCAGCACGGCAAGCTCCGCCCGCGGGCGCCGCGTTTCGACCCAGTCCAAAAAGGAAGCGTAAAATTTGTCGTTGCTGACAAGAACAGTCTTGTGAATGTCCTCCACGGAGTCAATTTCGTCACAGATATAATCCAGAATAGGACGGCCGCCAATAGGCAAAAGAGCCTTTGGCCTGTCCAGCGTCAGAGGATACAGTCTGGTCGCGTACCCCGCGACTAATATGATCGCTATCATTGTTTTAACCTCTCCTTGATCTCATACAAATAATCCAGCGCTTGGCGCGGCGTCATGCCGTCCGGCTCCAGTTCGCGCAATTCCTTTAACAGCGGCGGTTCCGGCGGGTCGGTGAAAAGCGAGGGCTGCACAAATTTTTCCCGCGCCGAGCGCAGCTTCCGTCGATGTTGTTCAGAATTTTCCAACTCTTGCAAAATACGGCCCGCCCGCTCCAGCAGTGCGGCCGGCAAGCCGGCCAATTTGGCGACCTGCAGCCCGAAGCTCTGCCCCATGCTGCCCGGCAGGATTTTATGCAGAAAAACGATGTCCCCCTCCGCCTCATCAACGGCGACATGGAGGTTAAACAGGCCGGGCAATTTTTCCTCTAATTGGGTCAGCTCATGATAATGCGTGGCAAAAAGCGTCTTCGGCGCCGCTTCCGAGCGCGTGGTCAAATATTCCGTCAGCGCCCAGGCCAGCGAAAGCCCGTCAAAGGTCGCCGTTCCCCGCCCGACTTCGTCGAGGATCACCAGGCTGTCCGAAGTGGCCTGCCGAAGAATATGCGCCACTTCCCGCATTTCCACCATAAAAGTGCTTTGTCCCTCGGCCAGATTGTCCGAAGCACCGATACGCGTGTAAATGCAGTCCGCGACCGGGATGGAGGCCGCAGCCGCCGGCACGAAGCTCCCGGTTTGCGCCAGGAGGACAATGAGGGCGACTTGGCGCATGTAAGTGGATTTGCCGGCCATATTCGGCCCGGTGATCAGGGCCAGGTGCTTTTTGTCCGACAGCAACGTGTCGTTTGGCACAAAATTTGCGCCGGGCGACAGTTTTTCTATGACGGGATGGCGCCCGCCGCTTATAATGAGCGGGCCGCCCTCCGTGATTTCCGGGCGCGCGTAACCGCCCAGCGCCGCACATTCGGCCAAGGCGGCGTAAACATCCAGTTCAGCCAGCAGACGCGCCGCCTGCCTGATGTCAGCCGCGAGCGCAAACGCTTTGGCTTTTAGCGACCGGAACACCTCAAATTCCAGCCGGCACAATTCCTCATCCGCCGTCAGAAGAATTCGCTCCTGCTCTTTCAGCTCCGGCGTCGTGTAGCGTTCTGCCGCGGCCAGAGTCTGGCGGCGCTCGTATTCCGGCGGCGTCAGCGCCGCGTTCGCGCGCGTCACTTCAATATAATAGCCGAAAACGCGGGTGTAGCCTATTTTCAGCGACCGGATTCCGGTTCGCGCCCTCTCCCGGCTCTCCATGTCCGCGATCCACTGCTTGCCTCCCGCCGTGACCGCGCGCAATTTATCGACCTCCGCGTTATAGCCGGCCAGGATCAGCCCGCCCTCTTTGACGCCGGGCGGAGCTTCCGGGTCTACGGCAGCCAGTATTTCCCGCGCCAGCGCCGCCAAAGCATCCGCACCGTCCGGCCGCCGGCGCAAAGGCGCCGCTTCTTCCGCTTGCAGCAATTCGTCCAGGGCCGGCAAAACAGCGAGCGTGTTCCCCAAGGACAGCAGTTCGCGGGCACCGCCCCGGCCGTAAGACAATTTGCCAAGCAGACGCTCCGGGTCGTGTACCCGCGCGAGCAACTTTCTCAGATCCTGACGCAAAAACATCTCCGCCGTCAAAACAGCCACTTGCTCCTGCCGGAGCAATATGGCTTCCCGGCGCACCAGCGGCCTTTCCAGCCAATGGCGCAGCAGGCGGCTGCCCGGAGTGGTTTTGGTCAGGTTCAGCACGCTGAGCAAAGCGCCCTTGTCCGAGCCGCGCAGAGACTCTGTCAGCTCCAGATTGCGCCGCGTCCATTTGTCCAGCGGCATGTAGTCCCGCCGCGAAACGCGGCGGATGTCCGTGACATGCTCCTGCTGAGAAAGAGGCAGATTGCGCTCCACATAACTCCACAGCCCCGCGGCGGCGGCCGCGGCGTCCGGCTGATCCGCAAGCATCCCGGCCTGGCGAGGAAAGCGGGCGCAAACAGCCGGAATATCGGGCTTGCCGTCCAGCGGGCTTGTGTACCAGCCGGGCAGCGAGGTCATGCCCGGCGGCAAAAGCAGCTCCGCCGGCTGCACCAGGCTGAGTTCGTCCGTCAGCTCCCGCAGGCTGTCTGGCTGAAAAACAAAA
>JAISQG010000039.1 GCA_031274335.1 Gracilibacteraceae bacterium | reverse complement strand
TCATCGCGCATTTCGCCCGGTCCACCAGCCGCAATTCCTCAATTTTGCTCTGCAGTTTCGAGTTTTGCAGTTTCAGGCCGACAATGCGCCGGCGGGAGGCCGCCATCAATTTCAGCGCCTGGTACAGCATCTGCCGGTTCAGCGGCTTGGCCAGCACAAAAACGCCGTAATCTTCGACGCGCGCTTCCACTTCCTCCGCGATGTCGCTCTTGACCAGCAACATGACACCGGCGGAAGTATTTTCCAGCACGGCAAAAGCGAGGTCATGCCCGAATTCGTCCGCGAGCGGCGTGTTGACGATGACGAGGTCATAGTCGTTCGAATGTAAAAGCCGGCGCGCCTCGCTGCCCGTGCGCGCAAACGCAATCTGAGTGTAAGATGTCTCTTTCAAAACCTGCAGGAAAAAATCCCGGGACTTTTCGGAACTGCTAGCCACGAGCACATAGTCCACCGCCGCCGTCACCTCTTTCTCCGCGTCCCGCAGCCGTCAAACAGTCGCAAAATACGTTTCCTGCTCAAAAGCATCCTTGTCTTCCGCAGCCAAATATGCCTGCCACTCCGCTTTTTTCACCGCGATGTAGGACGTGACGAGCTCCGCCGGCAGGCAGTCCCGCAAAAACCGGCTGTTCTCAGCCAGCGTCAGAGCCTCGCCCAGCGTGGCCGGCAGTTTCCGGTACTGGTCGAGGGTCCCGGCCGCTTCGCCGCGCAAATCAAAATTGGCCGGTTCCGCCAGCGGCAGCTTTTGCTCCAGGCCCTCCACTCCGGCTCGGATAAGAAGCGCGAAAGCCAGGTAAGGATTGCAGGCCGGATCGGGGGACCGCAGTTCCATCCTGGCATATTCCCCTTTGGCCGCGGGAATGCGCACCAGCTGGGAGCGCGTTTCCTGGCACCAGGTGATGTACTCCGGCGCCTCATACGTGCCAAAACGCCGGTAGGAGTTTGTCAGCGGGTTCAGCACCGCCGTCGTTTCCGCCACGCGGTTCAGTACACCGGCGATAAAATGCCGCGCGTCCTCCGCCTGCTTGCCCGTGCCGCCGCGGAAAATATTGTATCCGCTCTTGGAAATCGAGATGTTGATATGCAGGCCGCTGCCGCTGGAAGCCGGGAGAGGTTTGGGCATGAAGGAGGCAAAAAGCCCGTTGCGCGCGGCGATGCTTTTCACGACATTGCGAAAGCTGACGAGCTGATCCGCCGCCGCCAGCGCGTCGCTGTGGTGAAAATCAATTTCGTTCTGCCCCGGCCCCTGCTCGTGGTGGGAATTTTCCGGCTGGATGCCCATTTCCTCCAGGGTAAGGCAAATATCGCGCCGCACATTCTCGCCCCTATCGAGCGGAGAAACGTCGAAATATCCGGCCATATCCTGGGGCCGCCGTGTCGGGTTCCCGTCCGCGCCAACCTCAAAGAGATAGAATTCACATTCCGGCCCGATTTTGCATAGATAGCCCTTGTTTTTCAGCTGTTCCGCCGTGCGCCGCAGCAGGGCGCGCCCGTCTCCGGCGAAAGCCCGCCCGTCCGCGTGGCGAATGTGGCAGTACATGCGGATGACGCGTCCTTGGCTGGGCCGCCAGGGCAGTATGGTCAGCGTATCCAGATCCGGGTGCAGGTACAAATCCTCGCGCGCGGGCGGAAACCCGCGAATCATCGTCGGATCGAACGAAATGCCGTTTTCTATCACCCGCGGCAACTCGGTCGTCATGACGGAAATATTTTTCAGTGCGCCGAACATATCGCAGAAGGCCAGCCGGATAAACTTCACATCCTGCTCCTGGGCAAAGCGGAAAACGTCCTGCAAAGATAACGCCATGTTTGTCACCCCTTTCCCTTTAGGGATTGTTACTAAAACGGTCAGCCGCCTGATCCTGCAGGCAGGCCGCGATAAACATGTCTATTTCCCCGTCCATGACCGCGTTCACATTGCCCGTTTCCGCGCTCGTGCGATGGTCTTTCACCATGCTGTACGGGTGAAAAACATAGGAGCGGATCTGGCTGCCCCAGGCGATTTCGCTTTGCTCGCCACGCAAGCCGGAAATTTCCTCCGCCTGCTCCCTGCGCCTGAGTTCCAAAAGTTTGGCCTGCAAAATCCGCATACAATAAGCGCGGTTCTGGATCTGTGAGCGTTCGCTCTGGCAGGCCACGATGATGCCCGTCGGCAAATGCGTAACGCGCACGGCCGACTCCGTCTTGTTCACATGCTGGCCGCCCGCGCCGCTGGAGCGGTAGGTGTCCACTTTGAGGTCATCTTGATTTACATTTATTTCCATATTGTCGTCCACCTCCGGGATCACGTCCAGCGAGGCGAACGAGGTGTGCCGCCGCCCCGAAGCGTCAAAGGGGGAAATGCGCACGAGCCGATGCACTCCTTTTTCGCATTTGGCGTAGCCGTAGGCGTTTTCGCCGGCGAGGGAAAACGTGACGCTTTTTATGCCGGCCTCGTCGCCCGGCTGCAAATCCATCGTTTCCACCTTATAGCGGCGCAGCTCGCCCCAGCGCGCGTACATGCGGTAAAGCATTTGCGCCCAGTCCTGCGCCTCCGTGCCGCCAGCGCCGGCGTGCAGAGTCAGTATGGCGTTGTTGCGGTCATATGGCCCGCTCAAAAGGATTTCCAGCTCCAGCTCGCCAAAACGCTTTTCCAGTTCCTTGACGCCCCGCGCCAATTCTCCCTCCAGCGAATCGTCGTTTTCCTCCACGCCGAGCTCGTAAAGCGTTTGCAAATCCTCCACCCGGCCCTGCATTTCCGCCGCGAGAGCTATTTTATCGCGGCAGGCGGTCAATTCGCGCATGACGCCCTGCGCCGCCGCCGGGTCGTCCCAAAAATCGGGTCTGTTCAGTTCCTGTTCCAGTTCGCCGGCGCGTTTCTCTTTATGAGCGACGTCAAAGGGAAACCCTCAAATCCGCCAAACGCATTGCTAGGGTCTCCACATCTTTTTTCCAGTCCGTAAGCATTTTATCACATCCCAAATTATTTTTCGGCGCGCCTCCCGGCGCTAATCCATTATAGCGCGGTTTGGCAGAAAAAGCAATCACAGCCGAGGTCACGGGTGCAGTTATGAATTATAGGTAATGGATATTTGCTTTCCAACATGCTCGCTTGTGAACGGCACTATCACGTCTTCTTGCCACAAATTGCTCTCCCACTTTGTTTTGAGCGTTAGCAGGGGTTGTGCGCTGGATACGTTCCAACGCATGCCGGCC
>JAISQG010000005.1 GCA_031274335.1 Gracilibacteraceae bacterium | reverse complement strand
CCTCGTCCACCACGCCCACACCGTTCGTCAGGGCCAGTCCCTGCCTGTGCGCCGGACCGCTGCGGGCGAAAACCAGGGCGGCGAAACCCGTTTCTGTTATTTCCAGCGCTATGCCGGTCGGAATCCGCGCTCTTGCCCCCGGCGCCATGACCAGCGGTTCGTCCAGGCAGGCAAAAAGATCCGCGCCGGCCGCGCCGCCGGTGGCGTATAGGGGAATCCGCGCCTCCGGACGCAGTTTTCGAACCTTGACCGGCAATGCCTCCATCACGCTGTTTCTTCCGCGATCAAACGGCGCAAATCAGCGCGAAATGTTTTGCGCCCCAGCGTAACGGCGCTGATTTTGTCCGTTTGCCACAGATCAGCCAGCACCCGGCTCACGTCGGCCGGCGTTACTTTCTGCAATTCAGCCGCCACTTCCTCCGTCGTCTTGACTCTGCCCAAATCCAGTTCCATTTTGCCCAATCTGTTCATCACGCTGCTCACAGACTCCAGTCCGAGATACATGGAGCCTTTGATTTGCGCGACGGTTCGCGCCAGTTTATCCTCACTCACGCCTTCCTGTTTCAGTTTTTCCACCTCAGCCAAAACAGCGCGAATCACTTCTTCGCCTTTTTCCGGCGCCGCTCCGGCGTAAATGCCGAAAAGCCCCGTGTCCCGGTAGGCGCCGAGAAATGAATGCACATCATAAACGAGTCCGCGCTGCTCCCTGATTTCCTGGAACAGGCTGGAACTCATCCCCACGCCCAGCAGATTATTGATGATCTGTAAGGTATAAATATCCTCGTGCCCGACCGGCAAGCCCGGCACGCCGATGACGATATGCAGTTGCTCGATGTCTTTGCTGTAGCTGCGACGGGGACTGCCGGCCTCCGGGCAGCTTGTCTCGGCCGGCGCGGCGGGCCGGTTCCAGGCGGCAAAAGGCGCGAGCATCTCCAATAATTCCCGTTGGCGGAATTTGCCCGCCACGGCGATTACTACCCTATCCGGAGTGTAAAATATATCCATATATTCCAGTATTTGTTTTCTGTTCAGCCCGGCCAGCGACTTGGCGCTGCCGAGTATCGAGCGGCCGATCGCGTGCCCGTCCCATAAATTTTCGGTAAAAAGATCAAGAATCCGGTCGTCGGGCGTATCCTCACACATTTTTATTTCTTCGGCCACGACGCGTTTTTCTTTTTCGATCTCGCCTGGATCGAACAGCGAATGAAAAAACATGTCCGTCAGCACGCCGACGGCGGCTTCTGTGTCTTCATCCAGCACCCTGGCGTAAAAACAGGTGTATTCTCGGCCTGTGAAGGCGTTAAGCTGACCACCGACCGCATCCAGTTCCTCGGCTATCTGGCGGGCCGTGCGGTTTTCCGTCCCCTTGAACAGCATGTGTTCAATAAAATGCGAAACGCCCCCGTTTTTTGCCTGCTCGTGGCGCGAACCCGCGCCCACCCAGATGCCGACGGCCACGGAACGGACATGCGGCAGTTCTTCGTATACAACCCGCACCCCGTTCGGCAAAACAAATTTTTGACTCATGCCTGCTACCTTGCGCTCAGCGCTTCGCGGCGGGACAATTTCAGGCGGCCTTGTTTGTCGATGCCGATAGCCTTGACCATTACCTCATCGCCCAGGCGCACCACATCTTCCACTTTGGCTACGCGGCCGACGTCAAGTTCCGATATATGAACCAGTCCGTCCTTGCCGGACGAACCCATAACGCCGGGGATGATCTCGACGAAAGCGCCGAATTCCATGATGCGCACGACTTTGCCTTTATAAATCCGGCCGACTTCCGGTTCCTGGGTCAGCGCCTCGATGATTTTCATCGCTTTTTCCCCGGCCGCCCCGTCAATGGCCGCGATAAACACGCGTCCGTCGTCTTCGATGTCAATTTTGGCGCCTGTTTCCTCCACGATTTTTTTGATGATTTTGCCGCCGGAACCGATAACGTCCCGGATTTTGTCCGGATGAATCATCATCGTGATGATGCGCGGAGCATAAGGCGAAAGCTCGCCCCGGCTCTGGGGCAGCACAGCCAGCATGTGTTCCAGAATGAACATCCGTCCCTTTTTGGCCTGCTCCAGAGCCCGGCTCAGAACCTCCCTGTCCACACCCTTGATTTTGATGTCCATCTGTAAGGCCGTCACGCCGGCGGCCGTTCCCGCCACCTTGAAATCCATGTCGCCGTCGTGATCTTCCAGTCCTTGAATATCCGTGAGGATGGCGATTTGCCCTTCTTCCTTGATCAGCCCCATAGCGATGCCCGCAACCGGCGCTTTGATCGGCGCCCCGGCATCCATGAGCGCAATAGTGCTGCCGCAGACGGAGGCCATGGAACTTGAGCCGTTTGATTCCAGCACTTCGGAAACGAGACGGAGCGTGTAGGGAAATTGGGTCTCATCCGGCAAAACAGGGAGCAGCGCCCGCTCGGCCAGGTGGCCGTGTCCGATTTCGCGCCGGCCCGGCCCGCGCATCGGGCGCGTTTCGCCGACGCTGAACGGCGGAAAATTATAATGGTGCATATAGCGTTTGGATTCCTCCAACCCCAGCCCGTCAATGATTTGTTCGTCACTGGACGCTCCGAGCGTGGCCACGGTCAGAACCTGCGTCTGCCCGCGCGTGAATAATCCGCTGCCATGCGCGCGCGGCAGGACGCCGGCCTCAATTTCCAGCGGGCGCACTTCGTCCAGCGCGCGCCCGTCCGGGCGGATATGTTCCACGGAAATAAGCCGGCGCACGATTTTATGCACAATATCTTCCAGGATATGCTCCGCTTCCTTCTTTTTGTCCGCGTCCTCAGCTTCGATCCCCAGTGCCGCCAGCGTTTCTTCTTTCACGGCGTTCACAGCCGACTCGCGCGCCTTTTTTTCCTCGACGCGCACGGCCCGATCCATTTTTTCCCATGCCAGCGCGCGAATCCGCTCTGTTAGATCCGCGTCATAACCCGCGAACTCGACTTCGATTTTCGGCTTGGCCAGACCGACCGCGAGGGCGTCGGTCCGCATATCGTTAATAAAGGCCACTATGCGCCTGACTTCCGCATGACCGAAAAAAATGGCTTCTAGTATGACTTCTTCCGGCACTTCCCGCGCTCCGGCCTCAACCATCATGACCGCGTCCGCCGTGCCGCAGACAGTCAGGTGCAACAAGCTTGTCTCCGCTTGTTCCACGGTCGGGTTGATGATGAAATTCGCTCCGTCATAGCCGACAATCACCGCGCCTATCGGCCCTTCAAAAGGGATGTCCGAAAGCGTCAGAGCCGCCGAAGCCGCGTTGATGGCCGACACATCCGTCGGACAGTCCTGATCGACAGACATAATCATCGCGACGACCTGTACGTCATTGCGGTAGCCAGCCGGAAACAGCGGGCGCACCGGCCGGTCTATCAGACGCGCGTTCAGGATAGAGCGCTCGCTCGGCCGCCCTTCACGTTTGATGAAGCCGCCGGGAATTTTGCCCACGGCGTAAAATCTTTCTTCCACATCCACAGTCAGCGGAAAAAAATCTATTCCCTCCCGCGGTTTGGCGCTGCCAGTCGCGAAAGCGGCCACGACCGTATCTTCGTAGCGCAGCAAAACCGCGCCGCCGGCCTGGCGCCCGATCCGCCCCGTCTCCAGGCTCAAGCCGCGCCCGCCGATATCAATCGAACGCTTAATAATTTTATGCGTCACCATGAATCCTCCTTAATTTTTCCTGCCATAATCATTATCAATCCGTTTAGTTTTCGACACACGCGGCAAGTATTCCTGCCGCCGCGCATAAAAAAGCACACCGAAGGCTTTTCGCCCCCGATGCGCCGCCCGCTTTGGAACCTATCTTCTCAGCCCCAGATCCTGAACTATTTTCCGGTAACGATTAAAATCGTTCTTCATCAGGTAATTGAGCAGGGCGCGTCTCTGCCCGACCAGCTTCAAAAGGCCGCGGCGCGAGTGATGATCTTTTTTGTGAATTTTGAAATGCTCCGTGAGCTCAAGAATCCGCGCCGTCAGTATGGCAATCTGTACTTCCGGCGAACCTGTGTCCCCTTCGTGCTGCTGAAATTTTACGATGATTTCCTTTTTCTTTTCCGCGTTCAACATTTGCATCCCTCCGCATAAATTGATTTAGACCTGCCGCCAAGCCGGACGCCGGAGATTCGACCGGCCGAGCCGGAGGTTCCACGCATAATTATAAAGCATGGAATCAATTTTGTAAAGGGCTTAATCATCTTCGCTGCGTGTCTCCCATTGCGTCCATATATCCGCCGGTGCCATTTCCTTGAGCCGGTTGTAATCGTATTCCGGCAAACCGGCGTCAAAATGGCATACGCCGCCAAAACGGCACCATTGGCAGGCCGTGCTATCCCGCAGTTTGTACGGCCTGATTCGCACGTCCCCGGCCAGCAGGCGCTCCCCGCCGCTCAAAAGCAATCGCTGCAGATGCCGGCGCAGCGCCTCCATCCGCTTGGCGCTCACCATCGGCGATGTGTGAAATTCCGTCTCATAGGGCCGGACGGATTTATCCAGCAGCAGCCCGCGCGCGGGCGCGTCTTGCTTCTTGCGCCGGCCCGCCTCCTCCGGCGTTAGTGGGCAGGAGGCCGATATTTCCGGTTCCCGCACCGGAAAATAGAGAAACCCCGCCGGCTTGACATTGCCGTCCAGCGCGAAGCGCCGAGCGGCTTCCAGATACAGAGGTAGCTGCAGGCTCAGGCCGTGATAAAAGCGTTCCAAGGAAAAATCGGTCGGAGAGGATTTGTAATCAATCACGCGAAGATAATTGTCCGAGCCGCTGCGCGCCAGATCAATCCGGTCTATCCGGCCGCCGACGCCGAAGCGCCCGTCCGCCGGCTCACCCGCTTTTTCCGCCACGATGGGCGGCCAGGCAGCGTCCGAACCGAAGTCCTTTTCAAACGCCCAGGGCAAAAACGCCCCGTTGCGGACATGTTCGCCAAGCAGTCCCGCCACATAGACCAAAATCTGCCGTATCCGCTCCGCCCGGCGCAGGCTGCGGCTGTCGCGCCGGAAAGCCTGGTAGCGCGGATGAGCCACCACTTGTCTGAACAGGGCGTCCATTTTGGCGGCGCACCAATCCGCGTCAACGCTCCTCCCACGCACGGCGGTTTCCGTCAGTTCGCGGCCAAAATCGCAGAGCGCGTGATGATAGAGCTGCCCAGCCTCCGGGCTGCCGGCCTCCGCCTTCGGGCGCTCCTTTAACTTAAGGCAATTTTGGGCAAAATATCCAAACGGGCAGGCGGCATAACGTTCCAGCTCCGTGACGCTCACCTGCATCCATTCTCCGTGCAGCGTATGCCGGGTGGCCGCGTCCAAGCGGCTTACTTCCGGGATATTCCAGCCTCTGGCCGTTGCCGGACTTTTTTCCCGGCCGGCAAAGCTTTCGCGCAAACCCGGAAACAGCTGCTTCATGCGGGACAGGAGAAAAGAGGGCATTTTTTCCCCGCCCGCCCCGTCACCGAGCGGCCGCGTGATATAGATACGCGAGCCGGATTTGCTTAAAACATTGTAAATGAAAAACATTTCTTCGAAATAACTGTCCCGCGTCCCCGGCATAAACGAGAGGCCGGCCTCGTACAGCGCCAGCCTGTCCCGTCCGTCGATGAAGGAATCATCCGCTTGCCTGGGCGGCAGTGCTCCCTCGCTCGCCCCGAGCAAAAACAGCGCTTCCACCCGCGGCAGGCGCGAACGTTCCAGACTGCCGATCTGCACCTCGTGCCGGCGCGGCGGCACAACCCCGATGCTGACGGCGGCCAGCCCGGCCCGGAGCGTGGCCGCGTATTCCGTGAGCGGTGCCGTTGCCCCGCCGAGGATGCCGGCCAGTTCATCCAGGAGGCGCACGGATTCCTGCCAAACCTGAGCATGCAATTGGGCGTAAATGTCGTTGGAGGAGAGGCTTTTCATCCAGGCCGCCAAGGTTTGCGGCACCCGCAGCCTCTCCAGGCAGTCATAAAGCGCGCCGGACAGCTCCGTCACGCCGTATTGCCCTTCCCCGCGCCCGGCGTCGCTCACGCGGGCCAGAAACGGGTCGAGCAGCGCCTGGATCTCCTGCGCCGCAGGCAGAAGCGCCGGCGGTAGCCCAGGCCAGGAAGCGGCGGCCCAGCGCCACGGCTCTACGCCCTGCGCCAGGCAATGGTTTTCCAGCAGATCCGCCTCTTCGTCTTTTATCGGAAAAAACCCCGTTTTAACGGCGGCAAACAGCGCCTCCTCCTGCCACGGGGCGCGAGCCAGCTCCAGCAGGGCGAGCGTAAGAGACGCGAGCGGATGTCCTGTCATGCCGCGCTTATGATCCGTGAAAAATGGTATGCCTCGGCGGGTAAATTCCTGCTCCAACAGGGGGGAATATGTTTCCATATCTCTGGTCGCCACCGCTATCCGCTCCCAGGAAAGGTTTTCTTCCTCCGCCAGACGCATGATGGCCTTCGCGACGCATTCCGCTTCCCGCCGCGGATCCGCTGCGCAGCACAGGCTGATTTCCGCCGGCGGCGGCCCGCCGAAAGCCCGCGTCGGATAGCGGAAAAGATTTTGCTCCAGATGAGCGAGCGCTCCGTCCCG
>JAISQG010000265.1 GCA_031274335.1 Gracilibacteraceae bacterium | reverse complement strand
GGTTAGTGGGTAGTGGGTAGTGGGTAGTGGGTAGCCCCTAACAACTAATCCCGCTCCAGGATCGCCATGAAAGCGTCCTGGGGGATTTCGACGCTGCCGACCTGTTTCATGCGTTTCTTGCCCTCTTTCTGTTTTTCCAGCAATTTCCTTTTGCGCGAAATGTCGCCGCCGTAACATTTGGCCAGCACATCCTTGCGCAAAGCGCGAATCGTTTCGCGGGCGATGACGCGGGCCCCGACGGCGGCCTGCACCGGCACCTCGAACAATTGGCGCGGAATGAGGCGGCGCAGCTTTTCCACTATTTTACGCCCGCGGGCGTAGGCTTTTTCGCGGTGAACGATAAAAGAAAGGGCATCCACGATTTCCCCGTTCAGCATGATGTCCAGCTTCACGAGGTCGGCCGCATGGTAGCCCCGCAATTCGTAATCAAGCGAAGCGTAGCCCCGCGTGCGCGATTTGAGCTGGTCAAAATAATCATAGACTATTTCGCTGAGGGGTATGTCATACCGGAGGTTCACACGCGTTTCCGTGATATAGTCCATCGCGATGTACATGCCTCTTTTTTCCTGGTTCAGTTCCATGATGGCACCGACAAACTCCGCCGGCGCCATAACGGAGGCCCGGACGACCGGTTCCTCGATGCCGGCGATTTCCCCGGCCGGAGGCATGAGGGCCGGATTGTCCACGAAACGGCTTTCGCCGGTCAGAAAATTGACTTTGTAAATGACGCTCGGCGCGGTCGTGATGATGCTGAGGTCAAATTCCCGTTCCAGACGCTCCTGAATGATTTCCATGTGCAACAGGCCGAGAAAGCCGCAGCGAAAGCCGAAGCCAAGTGCGGCGGACGTTTCGTTTTCAAACATCAGGCTGGCGTCGTTCAGCTGCAGTTTTTCCAGCGCGTCTTTCAGCCGGGCGAAATCCGAGGTTTCGATGGGATACATGCCGCAAAATACCATAGACACCGCTTTTTTGTAGCCCGGCAGCGGCGCGGCCGCGGGATGGGCTTCGTCTGTGACCGTGTCGCCCACGCGCGTGTCGGCGACGTTTTTGATGCTGCCGGCAACATAGCCGACCTCGCCGGCTCGGAGCCGCTCCGCCGGGGTCATCTGCGGCGTGAAAATGCCGGTTTCCGTCACCTCGAAGGTTTTGCCCGTCGCCATCATGCGGATGCGTGTTCCTTTGGTCACCGCGCCGTCAAAAACGCGCAAATAGGGGATGGCGCCGCGGTAGGCGTCGAATTTGGAGTCGAAAATAAGCGCGCGGAGCGGGGCCGCGTCGTCACCGCGCGGGGGCGGGATGAGGCGCACGATCGCTTCCAGGATTTCTTCGACGCCGGCGCCGTTTTTGGCCGAGGCGAGAATGGCCCCGGAAGCGTCCAGGCCGATGACTTCCTCTATTTCCTTTTTGACGCGCTCCGGTTCCGCGCTGGGCAAATCGATTTTGTTGATGACGGGGATGATTTCCAAATCGTTTTCCAGCGCCAGATAGACGTTGGCCAGCGTCTGGGCTTCAATGCCCTGCGCCGCGTCCACGACGAGCAGCGCACCTTCGCAGGCGGCCAAACTGCGTGATACTTCATAGGAAAAATCGACATGGCCGGGCGTGTCGATGAGGTTCAGATCGTAAGTCTGCCCGTCCCGCGCCGGGTAGCTCAGGCGAACGGCCTGAAGCTTGATCGTGATGCCGCGCTCACGCTCCAGATCCATGGAGTCCAGCACCTGCTCCTTCAATTCGCGCGCCGACATGGCCCCCGTATATTCGATGAGACGGTCAGCCAGCGTGGATTTGCCGTGGTCGATATGAGCGATGATGCAAAAATTGCGGATGGTGGGCGATGCCTGAGCCATTTGCTATTCCTCCGTCACTAAACTTCTATTCCTCCAGCGCGGCGCGCACGGCCCGCGCCAGCTGATCCGGGCAGGACGTTCCCCGCCCGCCACAATCGATGCCTCCGAGCAGAGCCTCAATCCGCTCCGCGCTCAGTCCCTCCGCCAAAACGGCGACAGCCTGCAGATTGCCGTCGCAGCCGCGCGTAAACCGTATATCGCTCACCGTATGCCCGTCCAGGTCAAACGAAACCTCGGTCGCACAAGTGCCGCGCATTTTATAGCTGTGCCGCATATCCTCACCCCCTGATTTTTTCCAGCCGCGCCGCGCATACTTTGTATTCATACGTGCCGGACACCTTATCCCAGGCGCCGTTTGTCAGCACGTTCACCGGTACCGCCTTATAATGAAAGGTCATAAAAATTATGCCCGGCCGCACGCGCTCCGTCACGCGCACTTTGGTCCGCACCGTCCCGCGGCGCGTCGTGACGCGCGCGATTTCCCCGTCGCTGATCCGCAGCCGGCGGGCGTCCTCCGGGCTGATTTCCGCAAATTCCTCCGGGTCGTGCTCCATCAGCGCCGGCGAATAAGCCGTGCTGATATTGTAATGCGCGAGTTTGCGCCCCGTCGTCAGCATGAGCGGGTATTCCGCGTCCGGCAGTTCCGCCGCTTCCCGGTACTCCACCGGCATAAACAGCCCCCGGCCGCGCGTGAAGCGCCCCCGGTGCAGGATGGGCGTCCCGTAATGATCGACGGCCGGCACCGGCCACTGCAAGCCCTTTGTCCCCAGCCGGCTGTGGGAGATGCCGGTGTACTGCGGCGTGAGGGCGGCTATTTCCGTCATGACCTCCGCCGGGGAAGCATAAGAGAAATCATAACCCATCCAGCCGGCCAGTTCGCAGATGATCCGCCAGTCCGCCTTGCCGCTCAGAGGCTCTATCGCCTGCCGCACCATCTGGACGCGGCGCTCCGTATTCGTGAACGTCCCCGATTTTTCGGCGAAACTCGCGCCCGGCAGCACGACGTCTGCCAGCTTCGCTGTCTCCGTCAGAAAAATATCCTGCACAACGAGAAAATCCAGCGCCGTCAGAGCCGCCCGCACATGGCTGCTGTCCGCGTCCGTGCTCAGCGGATCCTCGCCCATGATATACATGCCTTTTACCTGGCCGGCGACGCAGGCGTCCAGCATTTGCGGCAGCATGAGCCCTTCCTGCGGGCTCAGGCTTATGCCCCATGATTTCTCAAATTTTCTTCTTATTTCTAAATCTGTAACTTTCTGATAGCCAGGAAAACAATCCGGCAGCGCGCCCATATCACAGCCGCCCTGCACGTTATTTTGCCCGCGCAAGGGATTGACGCCGGAATTTTCCTTGCCGACGTTGCCGGTCAGCATGGCCAGGTTGGCTAGGGCCATGACGTTATCCGTGCCGCATGTGTGCTCCGCGATGCCGAGCGTGTAAAAAATCTGGGCCGGCCCGCCGCCGCGCGCGTATATTTCCGCCGCCCGGCGCACATCCGCCGCCGGCACATCCGTTATGGCGCTCACGTATTCCGGCGTATATTCCCGCACCACTTCCCGCAAATTGGCGAATCCGCTCGTGCGCTCCTCGATGAAACGGCGATCCTCCCACCCTTCGGCCAGGATGACGTGCATGATGCCGTTGATGAGGGCGGTGTCCGTTCCCGGTTTCAGGCGCAGCCACAGCTCGGCGTAACGCACGAGTTCAATGCGCCGCGGATCAGCGACAATGATGCGGCAGCCGTTTTGCGCGGCCTGCTTCATTTTGCTGCCGATGACGGGATGCGCTTCCGTCGGGTTGGCGCCGATGACGAGCATGGTCTTCGTGGACGGGATTTCGCGGATGCTGTTCGTCATGGCCCCGGAGCCAAAAGGCGTCCGCAGCCCGATCACGGAAGCGGCGTGGCAGACGCGGGCGCAATGATCCACATTGTTCGTGCCCAAAACCACGCGGACGAACTTCTGCATGAGAAAATTTTCTTCATTGGTACAGCGCGCGCTGCTCAGGGCCGCCAGCGCGTCGGGGCCGTGCCCGTCCCGGATGGCTTTCAGCCGGGCGGCGATAAGGTCAAAAGCCTCGTGCCACTCCGCTTCCTGCAAAACGCCGTCGCGGCGAATGAGCGGCCGCGTCAGTCTTTGCGGGCTGTGGATTAAATCCGTGCCAAACCGCCCTTTCACGCAGAGCGAGCGCCCGTTGACCGGCGCGTTCGCGGCGGAAGTGACGCCGATGACCCGGCCGTTTTTGACATTGAGGTCAAAGCCGCAGCCCGTGCCGCAAAACGGACATGTAGTCCGCACTTTCGTTATTTCCCACGGCCGTCCTCTCCCGGCCATTTTTTTCTCCGTCAGCGCCCCGACCGGGCAGACGGAAAGGCAGCTGCCGCAAAAAACGCAGTCCGACTCTCCGTAAGGCAGATCAAAGGCCGGCGTGACCCGGCTTTCAAACCCGCGGCCCGCGTAATGCAGGACGTGCTGCGCTTGGATATCCGCGCAGGCCCGCACGCAGCGCCCGCAGAGGATGCATTTGTTCATGTCGCGCGTGATGAACGGGTTGGTGTCGTCGATTTCGCAACGCCTTTTCTCTCCCTGGAATACGTCTTTCTTCACGCCGTACTCATAGGCGTAACGCGCCAGCTCGCAGCGCCCCATTTTCTCGCAGGTCAGGCAGTCGATGTCATGATTGGCCACCAGCAGTTCCAGCAGGGTTTTGCGCGCTTCGCGCACCCGCGGGCTGTCGGTGAGCACCACCATGCCCGGCGCGGCCTCCGTGCCGCAGGAAGCCGCCAGAGAGCGGCGGCCCTCCACTTCGACCACGCAAAGTCGGCAGGCGCCCCAGCTGCGCAGGCTTGGCTCAAAACAAAGCGTCGGCACCTCGATTTTGTGCATGCGGCAGGCGCCGAGCAAAGTCGTGCCCGCCGGCACGTTATACGTTGCGCCGTTTATTATTAACTGTATCCGGTTCATCGGAATCCCTCCGCCCAAAAACTGTTTCTGTCATCATAACATAACGCGGGCGGCATTACAAGCGCTAAGATGGGCCTGCTTCCTCAGATCAGACCTTCGCGCTTGATAAATGAATCAACCGTCGCGTTTGCGGGCCAGAGCTTCTTTTGTCCGCTGGCTGAATCAAAGATTTTTGGCGTAAAACCGCTTCGCGCTTTTCTTGAGCGGCCTCTGGAGACGACACACCACAAGAAAAAAGTTTCAGACGCGCTTGACAATTTTTCCATTTTATGCTATTATTGACATTGAAAATCTGCGGATTTTTATTTATAATTGCATGGAGGGAGATTGCATGGCCAAGGTCAGGCGGAGTCACAAGGACAGC
>JAISQG010000236.1 GCA_031274335.1 Gracilibacteraceae bacterium | reverse complement strand
GGCCCGCGCGAATCCGGCATCCATGACAAGGATTACCGCCAGCGGCGACATGCCGACCGCCGCGCCCAATTCCCGCTTGTTCCCTTCGACAATCAGCGGGACGCCGATATCCTTCGTCCAGGCGCCGTATTTTTTCAGCGCGTTCGGCGCGTCGGCCGCCGCCACCAGTAAAAACCCTTTGCGCTTTTTCAGCAGCGCCTCGGTTCCGCTGCCGCCGCCCGCTATTTTACCGGCCTTGCGCGCCAGGCCTAAAAGAGCCGCCACTTTTGCGTTCATGGCCCGGCCGGTCCTTCCGTCTCCCGGCGCAATTCGGCGGAAATGTCCTGCCCCAGGGCTTTGGGGATGCGCTTCATCTTCACCGCCGCCTCCATGCAGGCCAGACTGCGGCAAATATACGTTCCCCGGCCGTTGCGTTTGCCCGTCCCGTCATATACGAGGGATTTGTCCTCAACGGCCACCAGACGCAGCAGCTCCGCCTTCGGACGCATGGCCCGGCAGGCTACGCACATGCGCAACGGGGTCTTACGGGGTTTCATGCCGGATCATCCCCGTCGTCTTCGCCGGACATCGCGTCCTCGTCATCCGCGGATTTAGGCTCGTCCGCGTCGCCGTACTCATCCGTGTACGTCTCCGAGTAACCTTCGGCAAAATTCCACGCCTCCTTTTCTCCGCTCTGTTCGTCTGCGCGGGTGTCTTCATCCGCGTCGTCGTCGTAATAATCATCGCCGCCGTCGTCGTCGTACCGGCCGCCGATCAGCCCTTGCGCGACGGCCTGCGTCTCGCTTTTGATATCTATTTTCCAGCCGGTCAATTTCGCGGCCAACCGCGCGTTCTGTCCTTCCTTGCCGATGGCGAGCGAAAGCTGGTAATCAGGCACGACGACGAACGTCATCTTTTCATTGTAATATGGATAAACGTCTATGACCTTGGCCGGGGACAGAGCGTTGGAAACAAACTCCACGGGATCTTCCACCCACTGAATGATGTCCATTTTTTCGCCGCGCAGCTCGTCCACAATGTTCTGGATGCGGCCGCGCTTGGCCCCGACGCAGGCCCCGATCGCGTCAACGTTGCGCTCATGGGAGTATACGGCGATTTTTGTGCGGGAGCCGGCTTCGCGGGCCACGTTTTTAATCTCGATGATCCCGTCGTGTATTTCCGGCACCTCCAGCTCAAACAGGCGGCGCACCAAACCGGGATGCGTGCGCGACAGCAAAATCTGCGGACCTTTGGAGGTTTTTTTCACTTCCACCACATAGGCGCGGATGCGCTCAAAAGGCTGATACATCTCTCCGGGCGTCTGCTCCGCCGCCGTCATGCAGGCCTCGACCCGCCCCAGGTCGATGATGGCGTTTTTTTGTTCGTAGCGCTGGAAAATGCCGGCGACGATGTCGCCTTCCTTGCCGATGTAATCGTCGTAAATCATGCCGCGCTCCGCTTCCCGGATGCGCTGCACGACCACCTGTTTGGCGGTCTGGGCGGCTATGCGCCCGAAATCCCGCGGCGTGACCTCAAATTCGACGATGTCGTCCAATTCATAGTCAGGTCTTATCTCCCGCGCCTGGGCCAGTGAAATTTGCTGGCGGTCGTCCTCGACTTCCTCCACGACCGTTTTGCAGGTAAACACCTTTATTTCCCCTGTCGTCCTGTCAATGCTTGTGCGCACATTCTGCAACAGGGAGAAGTTTTTGCGGTAAGCGGAAATCAGCGCCGCTTCAATCGCCTCGAACAGAACGTCTGTCGATACTCCTTTCTCTTTTTCCAAATCGTGCAACGCCTCAATGAACTCCATGTTCATTCACTTCATCCCCCCTTATATCATCACTGTCCCGCCAGTAGGCCAGCCGCGCTTTTTCTACCAGAGAAAGCGGGATGGTGACACTCTCCTCATCATGGGCGAGCGTCAGGCCCGCCTCATTGTAAGCTGTGAGAATCCCGGTGAACTGTGTGTAGCCCGCGAAAGGCTCTTTGGTGTGAACGCTGATCATGCGGCCGGTGAAACGGTGAAAATCCGCCTCTTTTTTCAGCGGCCTCTCCACCCCCGGCGAAGAAACCTCCAGGACAAAGGCCTGCGGAATCAGGTTTTCCTCATCCAGCGCCGCGCTGAGGCGGCGGCTGACCCGGGCGCAATCATCAAGATCCACGCCCCCTTCCTTGTCGATGACGACGCGCAAAACCCATTGCGCCCCTTCCGGCAGATACTCGACGTCAACGACTTCCGCGCCGTCCTCTGCGGCGGCCGGTTCCGCCATAAGAGCAGCGCGGCGGCAGATTTCCGCCGGCGTGCTCCGGCCTTTTTTCTGTTTTTCCGCCATCTGTTTCACCAACTCCGTCGTACAAATGAAAGAGTGGGGGAAAACCCCACTCCTGCTCACAATTCCAAGCTACAACCGTCGACAACCGCTAACCGATGATTATTATATCACTCTTTCCATAAATGCGCAAGGGCTGAGGCGGGCAAAAAACGCGAAATTTTATCATCGGAGCCAGAAATGAACAGCAAGTGTTTACATACATTTTACCAGCGCTTTACACAACGCCGCTTGCGCGAAAAACGCCGCCGATGTAAAATATAGTCATGCGCCGTCAAGCTGGCCGGCGGGCCGGTCTAAGAAACAGCGTGCGCAGAAAGGCGGGCCCCGTGAAAACAGGGATCATTGACATAGGCTCCAATACGATTCACCTTACAATATTCAAGTATGAGTCGGACGGCTCCTTCAAGGCGCTGCTTGACGACAAAATCTTCGCCGGGCTGGCAAAATACGCCTCCGCGAACGCGCTGTCGCCGGACGGCGCGGACACCCTCTGCGAGAGCCTCCGTTATTTCAGCGGAGTGGCGCAAAACCTCGGCGTGACTGATGTCCGCGCCTTTGCCACCGCCTCCCTGCGCGGTCTGACCAACAAAGCCGCCATACTGTCTCGCGCCAAAGAGGAAACGGGTCTGGATATTGAGGCCATCGACGGGGAAGAGGAGGCGCGGCTCAGTTTTCTTGGCGCGCGGCATTACACCAGCCTAACCGACGCGCTGGCCGCCGACATAGGCGGCGCGAGCACGGAGCTTATAAGCGTCAGAAACGGAGAGGCCGTGGCCTTTGATGTGCGGCCCGAGGGCTGTCTTTCGCTCCGCGTAAAATATATCAAAGGCCTCGCCGCGAAAAAAAGCGAGATCGCACAGATCCGGAAAGCCATCGGCGTTTTGTTCGACGCCGCGCCCAAGCAATTTTTTGCCGATGCGGTGTCTCTCTGTGGCATCGGCGGGACGGCGCGGGCGGCCAGTAAACTGGCGCGGGCCATGGGCTTGCTGTCCGGCCCGCCGAACGGTCTGCCTGTCGCCGTTTTGCGCAAAATGACGGGACTTATGGCGGATAAAGATCCGAAAATTCTGGATTTTGCGGAAAAGGTGATCCCTGAGCGTTTTTTCTCTGTACTGCCGGGCATGATGATCCTAAAAGAACTCGCAAAAAGAACAGCCGCCGAAACCATCATCATTGGCAAGGGCGGTGTACGGGAGGGATATCTGATTGACAGGATTATGGTCGGAACATCAGAATAATACCCCGCGCGCCTTTCCGCATATGCAAAACAGGGAGCTGTCATGGCTTCGCTTTAACGAGCGCGTTCTGGCGGAAGCGGCCAACGAGGCCAACCCGCTCCTGGAACGCTTCAATTTTCTCTCGATATTCACGACCAACCTCGACGAGTTTTTTATGGTGCGGGTTGGCAGCTTGATGGATTATATGCGCCACGATCCGAGCTATTCGGACAACAAAACCGGCATGACCGCGGCGGAGCAGCTCGATAAAATTTACGCGGCGGTGAAAAGGCTTTATCAATGCCGAGACGATATTTATTTTCAACTGGAAAGCGAATTTGAGGGGGAGGGGGCGCGCAAACTCAGCCTTGACACGCTTACCCGCACCGAGGAGCGTTTGCTGGACGAATATTTCGACACGCATCTGCATCCGGTGCTGTCGCCGCAAATTGTTGACGCGAGCCATCCTTTTCCGCACATCGAGAACAAAAGACTCGTCGCGGCCTTCACGCTGGAGGGTAAAAACCGCCGGTTTTTCGCCATGATTCCATTGCCGCAAAACGTGGAGCGCGTGTACACTCCCGGCGCCGGCTACATCCTGCTTGAGGATGTTATCCTGAAATACGGCAAAAAGGTGTTTCCGAACTATCACATCACCGAAACGGCCGCCGTGAGCATAACCCGCAACGCCGACATCGCGACAATCCGCGACATCATGGATGAAAACGAGGATTTCCGCGAGCATATGAGCAAGCTCCTGCAAAAAAGAAAGCGCCTTGAACCTGTCCGCCTGGAGGTGTGCGGCCGGAACTGCGAAAATCTGACCTCCTATCTGCAGAAGAGACTGGCGCTGGACGACGCGCAAACATTTTTCACCCGCGCTCCGATCAATTTGGGCTACCGGCCCGTGCTACCCGCCGCAGGCAAAACACAGCACCAGATAAAAAGTCTGAATTTTGCGCCGTTTGAGCCGGCGCAAAAGCGCGGCACGGAGCTTTACGGCAGTGTCATGCGCCGTTTGCGGCAGGGGGATATCCTTCTCCTGCACCCGTTTGAGAGCGTGCAGCCTTTTATCTCGTTGCTCAAGGAAGCGTCGGAGGACAGGTATGTATCGTCCATACGCATAACGCTCTACCGCATAGCCGAGCAGTCGAAGATCATCGAGCATCTCATCGCCGCGGCGGAATCCGGCAAGGACGTGTCCGTATTCATAG
>JAISQG010000207.1 GCA_031274335.1 Gracilibacteraceae bacterium | reverse complement strand
CCCGCAGAAAAAATCCTGCCCCAGTTGGGGCCTCGGATCCGGCGCAGCAAATTGTCTTTTCAAATCGGCCGAGCCGGTGTAAAATAGAGAGAGGATCTCAAATACAAGGGGGACAATATGGACAAAAAGGAACAAGTGCTGGCGGCGGCCGCGCGAACCGCAAAAAACATGCGCCGCAGCATTATAACGATGACTCATCTGGCGCGGGGCGGTCATCCCGGCGGCTGCCTCTCCGCGACGGATTTGATCGCTGTTCTGTATGAGGGCTTTATGCGCGTCGACCCGCAGAACCCGCGCCGGAAGGACCGCGATTTCTTTTTTCTTTCCAAAGGCCATGCCGCGCCGGCGCTTTACGCCGTCCTCATGGAAAAAGGCTTTCTCAGCCCGGAGGAAATCACGGATTTCCGGGCCAAAACCGGGCGCCTGCCGGCTTATCCCAGCTGCGAGCTGACGCCGGGCGTGGACATCGCCTCCGGCTCTCTCGGACAGGGACTTTCCGTCGCCAACGGCGTGGCGCTGGCCGCGCGCCTGAACGGGACTGACCAGCGCGCCTATGTCATGCTGGGGGACGGGGAATTGCATGAGGGGCAGGTCTGGGAGGCGATGATGACGGCGGCGCATTTTAGGCTGCCCAATGTTTGCGCCGTCGTGGACTATAACAAGCTCCAGCTGGACGGCCCGCTGGACGAGGTCAAAACGCTGGGCGACCTCCGAGGCAAATGGGACAGTTTTGGTTGGCACACGCTGGAAATTGACGGGCATGACCTGGACGCGATTTATGACGCCTTTGCCGCGGCGCGCGACTGGAGCGAGGGACCGACGGCGCTTATCGCCAACACGGTCAAAGGCAAGGGCGTTTCGTTCATGGAAGACGAAGTCGGCTGGCATGCGGCAGCCCCGAATGACGAAGAATACGCATCCGCGATGAAGGAGCTGAGTTAAATGAAAATTGCGCCTCGTGAGGCTTACGGCCGCGCCCTGGTGGAACTGGGGCGGGAAAACAGCGAAATAGTCGTTCTGGACGCCGATGTGGCGAAAGCGTCCATGACGGTGCTGTTCAAGGAAGCGTTTCCCGATCGTTTTTTTGATCTGGGCATCGCGGAATCGGATATCATGGCGACAGGCGCCGGATTCGCCGTAGCGGGCAAAATCCCGTTTGTGAACGCTTACGCCAATTTTCTCCTCGGCAACGGCTGGGAGCAGCTGCGGCTCTCCGTCTGTTACTCCAACCAGAATGTCAAAGTCGTCGGGCATAATATCGGCGCTTCCTCCGCCAAAGACGGCCCCACTCATCTGCCGCTGGAAGACATCGCGCTGGCCCGCGTCATTCCCGGTTTGACGGTTCTGGAGCCGGCGGACGCCGCGGAGATGAAAAAAGCCGTGCGAGCCCTGGCCGCTTTCGCCGGGCCGGCCTATATGCGCGTCGGGCGCATGCCGGTGCCGGTTGTGACCAAGGAGAGCGACCCTTTTGTCTTGGGCAGGGCCAACATCTGCCGTGCCGGGCGGGACGTGACGATTGTCGCCTGCGGCTGCATGGTGGCCAAGGCGCTGGAAGCGGCTGAGCTGCTGTCCGCGCTGGGTATTGAGGCGGAAGTGATTAATCTGCATACGATCAAGCCGCTGGACGAAGACTGCCTGCTGGCCTCGGCCCGCAAAACAGGCGCGGTCGTGACGGCGGAGGAGCACAGTGTGCGCGCCGGCATGGGCAGCGCCGTGGCGGAGCTTTTGGCGGAAAATTGCCCCGTGCCCATGCGCTTGGTCGGCTCGCGGGACGTATTCGGAATTTGCGCCTCTTATGAGGAAATACAGGAGTATTTTGGCATGACAAGCGCGAAAATTGTCGAAGAAGCGCAAAATGCCCGTAAAATGCGTTTTGCCTAGGGTTTGAGGGTTTCCTGCAAACACTTTTCCGAAAATTTTGTAGAAAAAAGGCTTGTAAACAAGTCTGCTTATAGATATAATAGACTTAGTTGCAACAAAAATAGGCCTGAAAGCGGGCGAGAAGGGGGAATTGAAGTGGGGGATATTTTGGCTGAAATCTATGAAAAGCTGAATACCTGCGGACGCTGCGGTTTCTGTCACGGTGCTTGCAAAACCTACAAAAAGGACGGGGCGGAATTCTTTGTGGCCAGAGGCAGGGTACAGCTGATCAAGGCGCTGGCGGACGGCAAAATCGAGGCGGATCATGATTATGAAAACGTGATCAACAGTTGCCTTTTGTGCGGCGAATGTGCCATTGCCTGTCCGAGCGGCGTCAAGACGCATGAGCTTGTGCTGGCCGCCCGCCGCGATTACAAACTGAAGAAGGGGATACGTCCTTTCCTTAAGTCTCTCATCCTGAGCAGCATGACGAAACCCGGCCGGCTGAAATTCGGATTCAATTTCTTTGACGGCTTTGGAAAGAACGCGCTGCGCCGGCTGGATGGCATGCAGTTTTTCCGCGGCATTGACGTTTACACTATGCCTAGTTCCAGCAATCCTTTTGTCGCCCAAGTGCCGGAGGTGGTTTCGGTTTCCGCCCCCAAAAAGCGCGTGGCGTTTTTTGTCGGTTGCTTTATGAATTATGCTTTTGTTTCCACGGCTCATTCCGTCGTGAAGGTTCTGACTAAGGCGGGGTGCGAGGTGACGATTCCGCGCGAGCAGCCATGTTGCGGGTTGCCGCAATACGTTTACGGCGATTTTGAAGCCGCGCGGGGGCAGGCGAAAAAAATCATCGCCGAATTCGGCAAATACGACACGATTGTGACGGCTTGCGGTTCCTGCGCCTCAATGCTCAAAAAAGAAATGCTGGAACTTTTCCACGACGACCCGTCCTATTTGCCGACGGTGAAAGCCTTCGCCGCCAAAGTGTTCGAGTTCTCGGAACTGGTCAGCACGCTCGGCGTCGAAGAAAAGCTGCACAGCGATTCCCCGCAGATTGTCACTTACCACGACCCGTGCCATCTTGTGCGCTACCTGACCGTGACCGAGCAACCGCGCAAACTGCTGAAAAGCGTGCCGCGTCTCCAGTACAGCGAAATGTTTGAAGCCAACCGCTGCTGCGGCGCCGCCGGTCTGGTCATGGTTTTCTACCAAGAGCTTTCAACAAAAATAACGGCGGACAAAGCGGGCAATATCATCAACAGCGGCGCGGAAACAATCGCCACAAGCTGCCCGGCCTGTATGCTGAAAATTAACAGCGGCCTGAAACTGAAAGGCTCGAAGATTCCGGTCAAACATGTCGCCGATGTGCTGGCGGAAGCCCTGCGCGATTAGGAATTCCTTAGCGGAGAGTTTACGCGCGGTGCATCATCAATTTAAGAGGAAGGGCGGGTAGCAAATGAGTCAAATCGTGGAACAATTGAAAAGCGCGCTTGGCGCTGATAACGTCATCACAAAGGATATGGCGAAATATCTGCGCGGCAACGAGCAGCCGGCCGCTGTTGTGTGTCCGGGCTCCGGCGAGGACGTGGCCGCCGTGGTCAAAGCCGCCGCGGAGGCGGGAATCAAAGTCAATGTCGGCGGCGCGGTCGTGGATACGGCCGGTTTGGGCGGCGGCATCGCCGTAGTCATGCAGCGCCTGAATAAAATACTGGAAATCGACCGCAAAAACCTGACCTGCTGGGTGCAGCCCGGCATGCGGCACAAGGATTTTTGTGACAGTCTGCTGAAAGAGGGGCTGTATTTTCCGCCTGAACCTTACGCGGTCGGTACGAGTTCTGTCGGCGGCTGTTTCGGCATCGGCGACGCGGATTCCAAGTCTTTCAAATATATGCCGCCGCGCACTTATATCATCGCTTATGAAATGGTGCTGCCGACCGGCGAAACCATGAACATCGGCAGCAAATGCATCAAATGCGTTTCCGGACTCGACCTGATTCATTTCGTCGCCGGAACGCGGGCCACGCTCGGCATTTTTACGAAAATTCTGGTAAAACTCCTGCCTGCCCCCGTGAGCAAAAGCATCGTTCTGGCGGATTTGCCGAACATCGCCGCGGCGGCGAAGGCATTCCTGGCTATCCAGAAACGCCGCATTTTCATGACGCGTGAGAACGCGATCACGAACAAGCTCGGCAAAAACATTTTGAGCGGCGCCACCGGCGCGGTGGCCATGGCGGACATCGAGGAATTTCCCAAGGCGAATCTTGAATACGCCAAAATCGTCGAGGCGGAGTTCAAAATCGCCGGGGCGACAAAGACGGTGATCATCACCGATCCGAAAGAATACGCGACGGCGGAGCTGAACTGGCTCAAAGCGCGCGAAGCCGTCAATCTGAGCGACAAGAAAGTGCAATTCACCGTCGGCGCCTCGAATGTCGTCAAGGCCTTGGACGCGGCGAAGGGCGTGGTCGGCGGGCTGGACGACGGAGCATTCGCGCTGCTTGAGGCGCAGCTCGGCAAAATCACGGTTTCTTCCGCCAACCCGGAGGCAGACGCCGTCAAGCTGAACA